>JAYTEI010000136.1:0-18068 GCA_043735445.1 Akkermansiaceae bacterium
CTAGTAGAGCAACGATCAATGCTACGCTCCAACAAAGGAAGCGTGGAATCTTAAGCGTTATCATTTTCATTCGTTGTTTTGGTTCTTCGCGGGATTTAAAGGGCGGTTTTCGGTCGCATCGACAGCCGGGGACGTTTATGGCTGGGGCATGGCACAATCTTTGGCGGGGCATTACGGGATGTTGTTGGGACTCGATGATTCCTGGAAAGTGGCTGATGTGAAGCTGGAACTGGAGGCCAAGCGGGTGACGATCCATCTCAGTTTCGCCGGCAAGCGCGTCACCTGTCCTTGCTGTGAAGCCTCTTGCACCAAGGCGGATCACGCGCCGGAGCGCACTTGGCGCCATCTCGACACGATGCAGTTCGAGACGGTGTTGGTGGCGCGGGTGCCGCGGGCGGACTGCAAGGTGTGCGGCGTCAAAACCCCGCAAGTGCCTTGGGCGGGCAAGCACAGTCCGTTCACCTGGATGTTCGAGGCGTTCGCGCTGATGATTCTGGAAGCCTCGCGGAGTGTGGAGGCGGCCCGGCTGGTGTTGCGGCTGTCGTGGGATGCGGTCCACCGGATCATGGAGCGGGGTGTGGCGCGCGGGCTGATAGACCGCGATCTTTCCACGGTGGAAAAGGTGGGCATGGATGAGAAGAGTTTCCTGCGGGGCCAAAGCTACGTGACGACGCTTTGCGATTTGGAAAAAGTGCGGGTCATCGAAGTGGTGGAAGGCCGCAAGGAGGAGGACGCGCGGGCGGCGATCGCCAGCCTGCCGGAAGAGGTCCGCGCGGGGGTGAAGGCCATCGCCATGGACATGTGGCCGGCCTTCATCAACGCCGCCGGCAAGGATCTGCCGGGAGCGGACGTGGTGTTCGACCGGTTTCATGTTAGCAAGCACATGGGCGGGGCGCTCGACGAGGTGCGCCGCATGGAACACAAGGAATTGTTGCAACAAGGCGACACGCGGCTCGTGAAATCGAAGTATGACTGGTTGCGGAACGAGCCTAACATTCATCCGGACAAGCGCGACGCGTTCCAGGCGCTGAAGGCAAGCGAGCTGAAGACGGCGCGGGCATGGGCGATCAAGGAGCTGCACAAGGTGTTCTGGGAATGCCCGGGCGGGGGCTTCGCGGAGAGTCACTTCGAGCGCTGGTGTGCCTGGGCGATCCGCAACTGCCTGAGGCCGGTGGCGAGAATGCTTGAGGTGGGAGTACCGGTTACTGATGGATTGGTGGGATAGCGCCCTCACGAAAAAATCATGCGCCATAATAAAGAGGAAGATGAGTTAAGCACTTGATTTCGCGGTGAATCCTAAACGTGACGCCCTCCAAGCAGTCGTTGAAAAAAAGCCCGAGACGCGATCCGCGAGAAAACCGGGCCGAAGAAATGCTTCAAGCTCACGCCCCAAGTGGTGAAAGACCTGAACGTCTTTCTAGTCGGCTGGGGCAACTACTTCGAGTATGGCTACCCGGCCAAAGCGTTCCGGGACTTGAGTCACTACACGCGCCAGCGGCTGGTGACTCATCTTAACCGGCGAAGCCAAAGGAAATACCACCGCCCGAAAGGAACCAGCCACTATCAACACCTCCAGAAACTGGGACTGCTGCGCTTATGATGAATGCTCTACCGGTTGAAAGGCTCAAACCAGATCAGCCAGCGCGGCTTCCAGCGTGGGGAAACGGAAGCGAAACCCATCAGCCTCCAGCGCGGCGGGAAGGGCGCGTTGGCCGGTTAGAAGTGCGCCGCCGAAGCCGCCGAGCACCAGCTTGAGGGCGAAGCCGGGCACGGCAAGAAGCGCGGGGCGGTGGAGGGCGGCGGCGAGCTTGCGGGCGAGGTCGGCATTGCGCTCTGGGTGTGGGGCGGTGGCGTTGATAGGTCCGGTTAGAGCTTCCGAGGCCACGGCGTGGACGATGGCGGCGCGAAGATCGGCGAGGTGGATCCACGGCATCCATTGTTTACCATGACCCAGCGGACCGCCGAGTCCGAGCTTGAAAACGCGGCGGAGTTTTTCGAAAGCAGAGCCGTCCTCCCCGAGGACGATGCCAATGCGCAGGCGGACCACGCGGACGCCGAGCGACTCGGCATCGCGGGCGGCGTCTTCCCAGTCGTTGCACAAATCCGCCAAATAACCGCGACCGGGGCGGGCGGTGTCGCTGAGGATTTCATCGCCACGGTCGCCATAAATGCCGACGGCGGAGGCGTTGATGAGCACCTTGGGGCGTTGCCCTTCCGGGACTTTCGCGATGGCCTCGACCACTCGGGTAGTTAGACTTACGCGGCTTTCGTGAAAGCGGCGGCGGGTGTCATCGTTCCAGCGTTGGTCGATGGGTTCGCCGGCTAGATTGATCACCGCGTGGTGGCCGCCGAAGTCGAGGGTCGCGGGAGTTTGCCAATGCTCGACGCCCGCCACCGATCCTGTCCCCGCGCGGCTGACGCCGGTGGTGGCCATGCCGCTTTCCGCGAGCAATGCGGGCAGGCCGCGACCGACGAATCCGGTGACTCCGATGATGGCGGTGCGCTGCGGTTGATCCATGACGGAGAGTGGTGTGGGACGCGGCCGGATCAAGGCGTTTTTCCGACAGCGGGCGGTGGGCTTTCGCCCTTTACTTCACCGGTCTGGGGTTCTCTTATCACGCCGATGCTTAAACTTGGTGCATGGATCATTTCCCCGCTGCTGCTGTCCCTGCCGCTCGCTGCGCAGGAGCCTCAAGTGCTGCCGGAACCCGCCGCAGTCTCGCCGCCGGTCGATACAATCACGCCGGTGCCGCCGCCGGAAATCCCGTTCGGCTCGCAGGCCGCAGAGGCCATGACGATGCCTAACAACCTAAAAATCGACAACTTCGGCGGCGGCACGATCTCAGGCAGCAAGGACACCGGCGTGCGCTACGCAGGGCCGGGGATCAAGGTCACGGGCGACAACGGGATGGAGATTTTTGCGGACAGCGCGTTCTGGGACATCAAGGCGGAAACGGTGACGCTGGAGGGCCGCGTCAGCGTCTATCAGGGAAATATCCTGCAACGCGGCGAGCGGGCGGTGTTTTACTATCAGAAAAAATTTCTCGATGCCAGCGGGCTGCGGGCATCGCTCGACCCGATCCTGCTAGAAGCTGGGAAATTTACCGTCGAGGACCGCGCTGGTCAGAAAGTCTATGTCGGGGAAAACGCTGGGATCACCACCGACGACGAGGCGGAGCCTAACTTCTGGGTGCGCGCGAAAAAGACCACGATCTATCCGGGTGAGAAGATTGTTTTTAACGACCTACGCCTCTACGCCGGAGACATTCCGGTGTTCTGGCTGCCCTATCTGAGCCAGCCGCTCAACGCGGACTTGGGCTATCACTTCGTCCCCGGAACGCGCTCGAGCTGGGGGCCATATGCGCTCAACACCTACGGCATCATGCTCGGCGGCAAGTACGACGAGGCCACCGGCGAAAAGGAAGACGCCTGGCTGCTGTCGCGCTGGCATCTCGATCTGCGGGCGCGCCGCGGAGTCGGCACGGGTGTTGATTTCGTCGATACCCGGGTGGCCAACAAGACCGAGATCAGCGGGCTAAGCCTGTATTTCCTAAAGGATTTGAACCCTGAAATCAGCCGCTCTGGAGTGCCGCGCGGCTTCGTCAGCGACGACCGCTATCAGGTCGAACTCAAGCACCGGCTAAAGCGCGATTTCCCCGATGATGCGGATTGGCGGCTCGACTCGAACCTCTCCTTGCTGAGCGATCATTACTATCTTGAGGACTTCGACACCAGACTCTATCGGACCGATCCGGCGCCGGATAACACTCTGGGAATCTATCGGAAAGATGAGGGCTCGTTGCTCTCGCTCTACGCCAGATTCCGGATCAATGATTTCTATCGGACGGACACTCGCTTGCCGGAAGTCGCCTTCGACCAAGCGCGGGCACCGCTATTCGGCCTGCCGATTTTGCATGAGGGCAGCACCTCATTCGGGATCATTGGCGAGCAAGCCGCCGATCCCATGCGCGATAGCATCGTCAATCCGCTGCTGCAACTCACCGCCGGAGATCCCGCCGCCGAGCCATTGCTCAACCAGCTCAGCGGCTTCGACCGGCAGCTCGCCGCGCGGATTCTCGCACTGCCGCTCAATGACCCGCGGCGGGACGCCATCCGCACCCAGTTGCTGGACTCCAGCTACTCCCGTTTTAATACCTATCAGGAAATCTCGATGCCGCTGACCTTGGCCGGGTTCTTCAATCTCACGCCCGAGGCGGGCCTAGGCTACACCCACTACAGTGCTGTGGATGGGCCGATCGATAGCTCTAACCGCACCTCCCTTTACACTGGCGTGGAAGCTTCCGTGAAATTTTCCAAAGACTTCAGCGGCTACCGGAATCGTGCGCTCGGCCTTGATGGGCTGAAGCACATCCTCCAGCCGTATGCCCACTGGTCGGTCGTTTCCACCAATGACTTCCAGCCAGACGGCCCGCTGGTGGACCGGCTCACCCCGACCACTCGCCCGCGACCGCTCGACCCGGTGCGCTTCACCGCGACGGACGAGCTGCAAAGCTGGAACGTCCTGCGCCTCGGCACCCGCAACCACCTTCTAACCCAGCGCGACGGCCAGAACTTCGAGTGGCTCTATCTGGACACTTATGTCGATGCATTCATCCAAGATCCCGAGGGTCAGCGGAACTACTCGAACCTCTACAACGACATCCGCTGGCAGCCGCTGCCGTGGCTGGGATTGGACCTAGAAACGCAGTTTCCCGTCGCCAGTGGCGGCTCGGGCTTCAATGAGTTCGCCAGCATCCTGCGCTTCATGCCCACGGATAGCTTCGAGTTTTCGTTAGGCTATCGGACGCTCAACGGCCACCCGGTGCTGGTCGATTCTAACCGGTTCGACATCCAGACTTACTCCCGCATCAACGAGAGCTGGGGCTTCGGCTCGCGGCACACCGTGGAACTCGACGACAACACGCTCGAGCTTGAGCAATACACCGTGTTCCGCGATCTCGGAAATTGGGTCGCCGGCATGGGTCTCACCCACCGCGATAACCGCTTGGCGAAAGAGTTCGGCGTCGTTTTTAGCCTGACCTTGAAGGATTTCCCGTCGGTCTCCTTGCCATTGGAAATGAATGGGCAATAGTCGCGGCCAGATGACCCTTTCCCCGGACAAACTCCTCGCCGCCTTGCGCTGGCGCTATGCCACCAAGCGCTTCGACCCATCCCACAAAATCCCCGCCGCCACCTGGGATGCCATCGAGGAGTCGCTCGTCCTGACTCCATCCTCATTCGGTCTCCAGCCGTGGAAATTCATCGTCATTCAGGATCCCGGCATCCGTGCGCTGCTTTCGACCGAGTCATGGCGGCAACCTCAGGTCACCGAGTCGTCCCACTATGTCGTTCTAACTGCCAGGACCGATCTGGACTCCACCGACATCGACGCCTGGATGGCGCGGATGTCCGAGGTGCAAGGCGGCAGCCTTGAAACCGTGGCACCGCTCAAGGGTGTGATCCAGGGATTCGCCCAAGCGATGAGTCACGAGGCGCGGCACGCCTGGAATGTCCGGCAAACTTACATCGCCCTCGGCCAACTGATGGCGTCCGCGGCGCTGTTAGGAATCGACGCCTGTCCGATGGAAGGCCTCAGCACCGCGGGCTATGACCATGTGCTCGGGCTCGAAAGCAGCGGCTACGCCACCGTCGTCGCCTGCGCCCTCGGCTACCGCTCAGCGGATGACCAGTTAGCCGGAATTCCCAAAGCCCGCTTCGACCGCTCGCGGATCATCGCGCATCTGTAAGGGCGCCGTAGCCACCACCTGTGGCTGACCGTTGATGGTTCCCTCTTCATCTTTCCAGCCACTCTAATTCCGCGCAACCTGATCGGCCGTGATCATTCGCCGTTTTCGGAAAATCGATCTTACCGGATGGCAATATCTGCCCATCGCGAATTGCCTCTGTCGCGAATTGCCGCTGCCTAGCAGCGTCCGCTCCGGCGGACGGGGACTTCAAAAGCCCAAGCAAAAGCGGTCGGCATCGACCGCAACGATGCCGCCAAACCGACCCAAGGGCCGGGGGGGCGGCGGCGCATGTCCAGGCCGACTCTTCGGGGATGGCTAAAGGCCGTTGCGGCTGACTTTTGCCAGCTTTTGAACTCCCCGTCCACCAGGAAGGACTTCTCCGATCCTACCTTCCTTATGAAACCCATCCTCCTCGTTTACTGGCCGCGCGGTCCTGCCTCCCGCCTGTTTTTACCCAAAACGAAGAAACCGCGCCACAAGAGCGCCTCGCCCGCCTCCGATCATCTTGTCGGCGCCGGCCAAATTTAGCCCCGTCTTCAAAACCAAGATTGATGCCTTCCGCACGGCTCCTCGGCGTAAAGCGAACTCTCCCCACAACGACAAAATTATGAAATCAAAGTACCTAATCCCCACCCTCGCCGTGATCTGCACTGCCGCCCAGGTCACAGAAGCGCAAGACGCCGCAATCGTAACGGACCCTGGCAAGATCGTGGAATCCACAACCTACGATCTTGGAGACCGCCTCCTAACCGTCCAAGAGCTAACCAAAGAAGCCCTGCCCGTGCCGCCTCCGCCACCTCCAGCATTGCCTTCCGCGAGTGCCCCGCGCCCCGTATTCAAATCCAACCACCAGCGTGGATTTTTCAACGTAGGCGCTACCATCTACCGCCGCAGTGGCCAGCCAGCCCGCACCCTCGTTCACTATCAGCCGCAGGGGGAAACGGAGCCTATCATCTTCTGGTCCTCCGCAGACTGGAGCCTCATCGCGACCATTGGCAATCTCACCGCGCCCGATGGGAAGATCTGGCAGCTCATGTGCATGCCCTCGATCTGCGATCTGGATCGGAGAAGCGCACTTCAGCGCCAACCCGCCCCCACCATCCCGGATTTCCCAGCCGGGAAATCCGCCTCCCAGATCGTCTCTGGAAATCCCACGGCGGAGCAAATGGTCCCGGTGAACCTTTTCCTCGCCCACTACGACACGCATCTCCCGGAACTCCAAGCCGCCTATCAGAAACGAATCGAGGAACAGCAACGCCAAGCCGCCGAGGAAAAGGCCCATCCAAAAATTCCTGCGGACATTGTCGTGCAATATCGAGTCCTCGCTCCCGAGGAAATCGCCACTCCGGAAGGATCCCCCACAGCCTCAGAAAAATAAAAATCACACGCGTATGACTCTACTTCGTATATTATTTGTAATTACATCTTGCCTCTCCTTCGTTTTCGGGCAGGGTGTGAATCCGTTGAGCATTACCCGCCTGTCACCCACGCAGTTCCAGTTGTCATGGTATGCCAACACGCTCAGGCCATACCAAATCGAAAACAGCCCGGACCTGGCAAACTGGACTGAACTCACCGGATACATCGAAGGCACCAACACCCAGCAAGGCGTCCTCGTCAACAAAACCGCGGACAAGATGTTCTTCCGCCTGAAAACAGGGGCGATGAGGTCTGGGTTTAATTCAAAATCGCTAGATCCGAGAGATGATGACAACTATTCAGAACTAGAGCCAATCGGATTTCCTATTAACGTATTTCCGACCGTAGCGGACCCCGGACCATGGACTGAGTGTTACGTTAATGACAACGGAAACTTATCGATTGGAACCCCCGTAGTAGAATTTACCCCGCTGCCGCTTCAGACTTCCGCTCAAGAGATTTATGGACTCATCGCTCTGATCGCTCCGTTTTGGGGAGATGTGGACACCAGCCCAGCAGAAGATCCACAGAGGGCAAATGGATGTAAGGTCGTGACATACGGGCAAGGATATGCCGATGGGCGCAAAGCATTTGGTGTGAATTGGGCGAGTGTCGGGTATTACAGTCGTAGAACCGAGAAATTGAACAGTTTTCAACTAGTGCTAATTGATCGATCCAATATTGGGGTCACCGGGGATTTAGATGTTGAGTTCAACTACAACCAGATACTTTGGGAAACCGGAAGTTACTATACCAGTGGAGGCTCCAATGGATACGGTGGTTATCCTGCCCGTGTCGGCATCACCAATGGTGTTAGCAGGACAATTGAGGCGCAATATTCAGGTGAGACTCTCGCGCAATTGGATTTCAATACGAGTACCGGCTCACCGAACCACGCGTCAGGATTAATTTATCGTAAAAGAAACAGCGCGGTTCCCGGCAGGCTGGTGTTTCAGTTCCGTGGAGGAACTTTGTTAGACGCTCTTCAGGTTTACGCAGGCATAGACCAACCCTTATCGTCCGGCATCACGGCAGCGACCCTTATTGGAACTGCGTCTGATCCCGCTGGCGGCTCTGTGACGGTCGAATGGAGTGTATTAAGTACAAACGGGAGCACCGTTCCCGTGGTCATTGCAAATCCTACCCAGCTCAGCACAGGTGTCACCTTTGGAGCCGGGGCGAGAATTGACTTCCAGTTGGTGGCGCGCAGACCTTCAGACCTTACCATTTCAGCGTCAGATGTGACCACGATCAACCCTTAATTTTCTCATGAGAACAATAAAGATAGCCCTGATACTAGTATTTTCAATATTTGAAAGCTTATCGTTAGCGGCAACGACTAACGTCGGCCTATTCAACAGCGTCGGCTCTGAACTTTTAGGCAATACCGGCATTCCTCTTAGTGCAGGAATTCAAAATATCGACGGCGACGGGGCAATATTACAAGTAGGATATTATACGTTGGCAACCACCATAAATCCATTTCTAGGAGAATGGGTGGCCATGACTGGGCCAGGAACCTCATATGTCACGACGGTAGGGGACGGCGGTCGGTTGGCCGGTCGATTTAAAACTACCAGTCTTCTAGAGGCCGGAACTTTCAGTTTTGTTGAACCTGCGGTTGGAACCCCACTCTCCCTTCGCTTTTATAATTCGACCGCTATCACATCATCCACATACTTTAATGCCGTATCGACGACATCTGGATCGTTCAACTGGGTTGCTCCATCGACTCCTCAGTCAGGGATGGGTCTGACACTTCCTGACGCGGCTGCAATATGGCAGGACGGAGCTGGGAGTGCCTTCCGCACAACAATTCCAATTCCCGAGCCAAGCTCATCCACTTTACTCGTCCTGCTTAGCCTCGGTGTCATGGCAGTGCGGCGGCGCTGAGAGAAGTCACAGTTTCAACTCCCCTAGCTACGGCTTCCGATCCTTCTGGAGGAGCAATCACAGTTCAATGGAGTGTACTAAAAACGGACAGTAGCACACCTGTGGTCATCTCTAATTCAACACAACTCAATACCTCTATCTCTTATTCTTTGGGATCGACAACGCACATGGTGCTGGTCGTTCGCAGAGTGTCAGATCCTACAGTGTCAGCCTCTGATGTAATGGTTATTAACCCATAGACTTGAATTATGAAACATATCATCACAATAACTACTGTATTTCTTTTTCTGATACAGCAATCAAAAGCAGCATCCACTCAAGTAAACTGGCAAAATACCGCAGGAACTGAATTGCGGGATTTGAATGGTAACTTACTAACTAGAGGAACAGATAATGCGGATGATGGAGCAATTTTACAATTAGGCTACTATACAATGGCCACTACTCTGAATCCTTTCGCAGGTGCCTGGGTCCCACTCACTGGTGAAGGAAGTGGCAACTCTTTTTATTCGACAGTGGGCGACAAGGCAATGCTAGATGGACGTTTTGCTATTGGTCTTAGTTTCTTTGATACAAATGTAAATATCCCGAATGGGGGCACGCCATTGGCAATCCGCTTCTACAATTCAACATCCATATCGAGTTCGACTTACTTCAATACAGTTTCGAACACCACTGGTGCATGGAACTGGATCACACCCGTCGATCCGAGACCGTCTATGACGATCTCACTATCGAATCCGGGCATCGTTTGGGAGGAAGGTTCAGCCAGCGCCTTTCGCACTACGATTCCAATCCCAGAGCCAAGCTCATCCGCACTGCTCGCTCTCCTTGGGCTCGTGACGTTAGCAGTTAGGCGGCGGTGAAAGAAGTTCGGCCCCCCGCTTCGACCGCTCGCGGGTGATCACTCATCTCTAGAACTGCCGCGGCGCTTTCGTGCCAAGAATCTTCCGGACATCGACCATCAGACGGTTGGCGATTTCCTCGGATACGCCTTTGTCCTTCCTCGGCCCATGCACGCCAATGTTGAGCGAGGGAACCTTGCCCAGCGGCGAATCCGCCTCGCCAATGTTGACGAAAAGCCGTCTGCCGAGTTCACCCGCCGCCTCGTCATCGGAGGCCATCTCCCATTTTTTCGCCAGTTTCAGTTCCTTGCTGATCCGGGTCAATGTCTCTGCCGTGCCTAACTTTGCTTTCAGCTCCTTGGCGAATTCGTCCCGTTTTTCGTCGGACAATTCGGGGTTGAGTGGCAGGGCGACCCAAACCGGATGCGGGCGGCCCTGCTTGTAGTTCCAGTAGGCAACCCCGCCGCCGCCGATCAGCAGGAACATCGCCACCACACCCGTCACGATCCATCGTTGCATCTTTGAAGGTTATAGGTCATCCACCCGCGCATCCAAGCCAGAATTTCATGGAATATCCCGCCACCGCCGCCACTGCCGAGACCCTTTCTAACGGACTCACCCTGATTCTCGACCCCGATCCCACCGCGCCGGTGGTGAGCGTGCAAATCTGGGTCGCCAGTGGCAGCATGCATGAGGACGCGCACCTCGGCGCGGGGATTTCCCACTTCCTTGAGCACATGGTTTTCAAGGGCACCCGCGACTATGATGCAGACACTCTGGCCAGCACCGTGCAAGCCGCCGGCGGCCATTGGAATGCCTACACCAGCTTCGACCGCACGGTCTATTACATCGACGGACCCGCAGCATCCTTGCCCGTTTTTCTGAAGACTCTAACTGGCTTGGTGTTCTATCCGACCTTACCGGAATCCGAGTTCGAAAAAGAGAAGGACGTGATCCGCCGGGAAATCGATATGGGCCTGGACGATCCCGACAACGCGGCTTCGCGGCTGTTATTCGCCACCGTCTTCATGCTCGATCCGCGCCGCCATCCAGTCATCGGCCATCGCCATCTGTTCGATGCCATCCGCCATCAGGATCTAACCGGCTATCACCGCGACCGCTACACGCCGGACCGTTGCTTCGCCGTGATTTCCGGCGATTTCAATCCAGACGAAGCGCGGGAAATCGTCGCCGAGCTCACTGCCGATTGCCGCCCCGGCGGTGGCCGTGAACCGCTGGTGTTAGTCGATCCGCCACAGCTCGGTCCGCGGCGTGGGCGGGAGACGTTCGCCGTGCCCACCAGCCGGATTTCGCTCGCTTGGAAAACCCCGGCGCTCGATCACCCGGACGCGCCCGCCTTCGACGTGTTGGCCGGCATTCTCGGCCGTGGCCGCGCTTCACGACTGCACCGCAGCTTGCGCGAGGAACAGGAGCTGGCACTGGAAATTTCCGCATTCTCGTGGACCGGTCCCGGCCGCGAGGGACTTCTAGCAGCGTCTGCCGATGCCGAGCCCGCCAAGCGCGATGCCTTGATCGAAGCGATCCTCCTAGAGGTGGCCGCTGTCGCTGACAGCGAACTGGATGACGACCTCGCCAAGGCCAAGCGCCAGATCGCCGCCAGCCAATTCCGTGGGCTAACAAGTGCCTCGGGCCGCGCCGCCGACCTCGCCTCGAACTGGCATGAAGCCCGTGATCTCAATTTCACCCGCCGCTACCTCGCCGCGACCCAGGCCGTCAGCGTGGCCGACATCCGCCGCGTCGCCGCCACTCTTACCGATGAGCGCCTGACTCTAACCATCCTCGATCCGCTCGACGCGCCGGCACCGGCCCGCACCGCTAAGGCCGTGCGCGTGCGCGAGGAAATCCAAGTCCACACCTTGCCTAATGGACTCACCCTCGCGCTCATCCCGGACCACCGCGTGCCGCTCGTCCATCTGCAAGCCGCCGTCCGCGGCGGACTGCCTTCGGAAACGCCAGCCACGAATGGCCTGAGCCAACTGCTCGCCTCCACCCTCTCCAAAGGCACTCTCACCCGCAGCGCCCAGGAAATCGCCGTCACTCTGGAATCGCTGGGCGCATCTATCAGCGCGAACACCGGCAACAACGCGATCCTCATCCAGGCTTCCGGACTCGCGCCGGACCTCGCCACCATCGCCGATGTTTTCGCCGAGGTGATCGTCGCGCCCTCACTCCCTCACGACGCGATTGGCCGGGAAAAAGCCAGCCAGCTCGCCAGTCTCGAGGAAGCGCTGCAAGACCCGCTGCACACCGGATTCCGCGCCCTCCGCCACGCCGTGTTCAGCGGCGATGGCTACGGTCTTGATGCGCTCGGCTCGGTCGCCAGCCTCACCGGCTTGGAGCGTCCCGCGCTGGAAGCCCACCACGCGCACCATTTCAACACCTCTAACATCACGCTCGCCATCGCCGGTGATTTCGATCCCACAGCGACCCTCGAGCTGCTCCGCGAGAAATTCGCCGCGCTTCCCCAAGGTCACCCATGGACCGCGCCGGCCAGTCTGCTGGCAAACGGCAGCGACCTAACAAGCCACCTGCCGAAGAAGCAAGCCGTGCTCACCATCGGCTTTCCCGGCACCACCGTCAGCGGCGCGGACCGCCATGCGCTGGCGATGATCCAAGAGTATTCCTCGGACATGGCCGGGCCGCTGTTCGCCCGCATCCGCGAGGAACTCGGTCTCGCCTATCAAGTCGGAGCCACTCAATTTCTCGGCTATGACGCAGGGCTGTTCACCTTTTACCTCGCCACCTCACCCGAGCAAGCCGCTCTCGCCCACCGCGAGCTGTTAGCCGAGATTGCGAAAATCGCCGCCCACGGCATCCCGGATGAAGCCTTCGAGCGGGTCCGCTCCACCGTCCTCAGCGGCCTCGCCATCCAACAACAATCGCCGTCATCCATCGCCCGCCACGTCGCTCTGGATCTCCTCTTCGGCCACCCCGCCGATGAACACCGCCGCCTCGCCGCCGCGTATGGCGCTCTAACCGCGAAGGATGTTAGGGAGGTGGCCGCCCGGATTTTTTCGGTGAGGCCCACCATCGTCAGCGTCCTGCCGGAATAAGGGAAAGCGCAGCATGTCATCCACTCCGGGATCTCTAACTGGCCGGGTGAAATCTCGTGGAAATCCCATTTCCCGAGACGATTCCGGCAAGCCGCTCCGGGTGGCGACCGTGGGCGATGTGGGTCTCGATGCCCGCATCGACCGCGAATTTTACGGCGGCGAGTTTCGAAGCCATGCCACCCATCGAGAAGCGGCCCTTGTCCTCGCGGACGTGGCGGAAGACGTTGCCGATGTCGGTCACTTCAGGGATGAGAGCGTCGGTTTGCGGGTCTAGCAGGCCATCGACGCTGGTGAGCAGGATGATGCGTTTGGCACCGGCGAGTTTCGCCACGCGGACGGAGAGCATGTCGTTATCGCCGAATTTTAACTCCTCGACGGCGACTGAGTCGTTCTCGTTGATGATCGGCAAAATGCGCGGCTCCATCAGCAAGCGGCGGAACGTATCGCTGACGTAGCCGGCGCGCTCGGGCGTGCCGAGGTCTCCGGCAGTTAGAAGCACCTGCGCGATGGTGATGTCGAAATTTTCAAACAAGCCGCTGTAAGTTTGCATCAGTCGCGCCTGGCCGATCGCGGCGCAGGCCTGGCGGGTGGCGGTGTCCTTGGGGTACTCCGTTAGACCCAGCGCGGACACGCCCGAGCCGACGGCACCGGAGGAAACGAATAGGCAGCGATGGCCGGCATCCATCAGCCCGGCGATGGCCGCGACGAGGTGGACCAGCGCGGCCTTGTCGAGCGTGCCATCGGCTGATTTTGTGAGGACACCGGTGCCTGCCTTGATGAGTGTGAGTTCGGGAATCATGGGGAAATTACGTCGTCGCGACGGCGCGGGGCATAGCGGGATTATTCGGATCGCGCCAGTGCAAGCTCACAGATTCACCACGCCTAGGCCGATGATCCTAGAAAGGAAAATGACAAAGGTGTCAGCTACGAGATTTACCACTGATTGCGCTGATTTTGACTGATTTTACTGAAGGAAAGGGCAGCAATTCGACTCACCTTTTGAGTGAACTTCTAATCCTTTCCAACCTTCTAAAAATCAGTTCAATCAGTTCAATCAGTGAAATCAGTGGTTACCATCTTCCTTTTTAGGATGATCGGCGCAAGGGTAGAGGTGCTGCATTTTGGCGTTGATGTCGAACAATCACCTGCCAAGTTGCACGGATGAAAACACTCATCAGTTTGATTCTCGCAGCGGTTCTAGCAGGTGTGTCTCACGCGGTCGAAGAGTTGGCCACGGACAAGCCGATCAAGGTCGAGCAAGCCGCAGTGAAGATTGAGGCGGGAGTCCAGTTACTCGATGTCCGGACCAAGGAGGAATGGGCGGAGGGCCATCTGAAAGGTGCGAAATTGGTCACGCTTTCCGAGGAGGGTTTTGCGGATAAAGCTAAGGCGGTGCTCGATCCGAAGAAGCCGGTGGTCGTCTATTGCCGCAGCGGAAATCGCAGCGCCAAGGCGACGAAACTCCTGCGCGATGCTGGTTTCACGACGGTCCACGACATGGCAGGTGGCATCGTCGCCTGGGAGAAAGATGGCAAGCCGGTGGTGAAATGACGCCCTGTTAGCCGATGATGTCGCTGGCAGCGCGTTCGCCGGTTTCCACCGCACCTTCGAGGTAGCCTTGGGCGTCCATCGAGGTGTGCTCGCCGCAGAAGTGGACGTTCCCTTCCTGCACGCCTTCGATGCCCGAGAAGCGCGTGTATTGGCCCACTTGCCAGTAGGAATAACTGCCGCGGGTGTAGGGATCGCCGGGCCAGTAATCGACAGTTGCGCGGCCATTCCATGTCGCTTTGAGGCCGGGCAGGACGGGTTCGATTTGAGTTAGAAATTGCGCTGCCCGCTGGGCGGGAGTGCCGCTGCCGAAGCTGGCTCCAGTGATGCCTCCGGTGTAGTTCACAAGAATGCCGGACGCCCCCGCTTGGGCGCGGGTGACTTCCCACGATGCCTGGTAGCCTTGGTCGGAAAAAGTATCACCATTGCTGCCGAGACCGCGCCAATGGCGGCGGGTGAATTGCACATTAAGCTTCGAGTTTGTGCCCATTTGCAATTCGCGGATCGCCGTCATTTTTAAAGCGCTGAAGCCCGCGCGTGTTAGATCGACACTGGAATTGAGGATCGAGAACGGCAGCGCGAGCACCACTTTGTCCACAGTCACGGCGGCGCGCCCTTGGAAGGTGAGCGTGTAGCTGCCTCCTGCGTTGAGCCGCACGGCGATGAGGGCGCTGCCGGTATGGATCTGATTGCGCACCGCATGCGCCAGTGCCGTGGGGATTTGGTCATTCCCACCGGGGATATGATACTTCTCGTTGGATGGACCGAAGACGCGGAATTGTCCCTGGCCGGAGTATCCTAGCAGATAGATTAAATTTAGCGCGCTCTGCAAGTGGCACTCCGCGCCGTATTCAATGTTATAGGCCACATCAAGTAACTGCCCAAGCCGCGATGTCATCCCGCCGGGCACGGATTCATTGATCCAGTCGGTGATCGACATTTGATCCAGCTCCAGCCCGCGCTGGGTGTAGCTATTATATAATGTGGGATAGCTGGCCTCGCTGAGGTCGCGGTGGAGTTTCTGCCAGATTGCTTTTACATCATCAGTCGCCTCCGCGTAACTATAAGATGTGCCGTCGATGAAATAGAATGGCTCGGTGCCGTTTGCCTCAGCGGCTAGCAGGTTATCCAATGGCAAGCGCAGCTCCTGCGCGAGCTGGCGGATGCGGGTATGCGATTGGTCGATGAGTTCGCCGCCATGCTCGGCGATTTGGCCGTCTAGGAAATCGCCACGGCGCGTCCAGCAGCGACCGCCGAGCCGGGTGTTTGCTTCATAGACAGTGGCAGTGATCCCCGCTTGCTTGAGCCGATAGGCGCAGGTTAGCCCGGCCAGACCGGCGCCGATGATTGCGACGCGCGCCGACGAGTTGCCCGGTCTCGCGGCTTGGGCCAAGGGAGAAACCGCAAGCGCCGCGCCTGTTAGCCCGGCGGTGCGCAGGAAATCCCGCCGCGTGGTGGCTTGGCTGCGCTCGTCGCTGACGCGCTCGCATTCGACATGGCGGGATGAAGCTTCGGCGGCGGTTGCGACGAGAGAGCGCAAGCGTTCGGTTAGGGGAGAGTGTGGCATGGCAGATATTGGTTGCCGGTGATTAGTGGCGAGTCACTTGTTGGAAATCAAGCTTCTACTAACATGCTCCATAGCTCGTCGAGCTTGCGCCGCTCCTTTGAGATAGTGACATCTACAAATAAATCTCAAGCAGACATCCGGTCGAGATGTAGGAAATGGTTCCAGCTTTCATCTGCTAGCCCGTTCTCATGCATCCCGAACAACGGCCGCCAGCGCGGGGCGAGTGGCTTGATTTGCGGGTGCATGTTTGCCTCGTGGGGCAGCTTGTTGCCCTTGCGGGTATTGCAGCGGAAGCACGAGGTGACGATGTTATCCCAAGTGGTGCGGCCACCTTTATCGCGGGGCGTGACGTGGTCCAAGTTGAGCTGAGTTTCTGGTAAAACCTTGGTGCAATATTGGCAGGTGAATTTGTCCCGCAGGAAGACATTGCGGCGGGTGAATTTCACCTCCAGCCGCGGCAGCCGGTCGTAAACCGATAGAACGACGATCTTGGGCACACGGATGGCGATCTTCGCGCCGTGGATCATTTCCGCATCGTCATTGTCGGTGGAGTAGCAAATCCACGACGTGAGATCATGCGAGTTGAAGCGCTCGTCGCCCTCCACTTGCACCACTTGGGCGTGGCCGAGGCAGAGTAAATGGAGCGACCGGCGGACGGAACAAGTGTGGATCGGTTGCCAGAACCGATTCAATACGAGCACGGGATGTTCGAGTATGGCATTCATCACCTTTCCCAATCCAATCGTCGGGACGCTACCAGAGCCCGCCGCCCCGGCAACCCAAAAGGTCGTAAAATCCTGCCTAACTTTCATTTCCTTCCATCAAGTCGCGGTTGCTCACATGCCGGAGGTCGCGGGCGACATCCAGAAAGACGGCGTCTTCACCGATATTGGTCGCGAGATCTCCCACTCGTTCGAGCGAGCGGGTCACGAGGATCAGATGAAGATAGTCCTGACTGCGACCGACGGATTGCTCAATGCGCGAGCCGAAGGTGGCGGTGGCGACATTGTGCATGCGGTCCAGCTCCTTGTCGCGACCGTACAGCGAGGCTCCGAGTGTCGCATTGCGGTCGCTGTAGGCGGAAATCGCATCGCGCAGAAGATGGTCCGCAAGAGTGTAGAGCGGCTCGATGAGGGCGGCGTCTGGTAGATCTTGGCTGGCGCTGATTTTCTTCGCGCGCTTGGCGATGTTAGTCGCGTGATCGGCGATGCGCTCAAGGTTCATTGAGATTTTCATCGAGCAAATCACCAAGCGCAGATCGGTGGCGACGGGGTGAAAGCGAACTAAGATATCCATCCCGAGTTGGTCGATCTTGCGTTCGCAATCATCGACCTCGTCATCGTCCGCGATGACTGCATTGGCGAGTTCTATGTTGCGTTCGAGCAAGGCGCGGATTGCCCGTTCGAGATTGTGACGAGATTTTGCAGCCATCGTCAGCACTTCATTGCGCAGGGCGGAAATTGCGTGATCGAAGTCGCGAAGGATATGGGAGTTTTGCATAGAAATGGACCTGAGGTAGTGAATCAGCCGAAGCGACCGCTTATATAATCTTCAGTTTGCTGTTTGGCGGGATTGGTGAAAATCTTGGAAGTGAAATCATATTCTACCAGCTCGCCGAGATAGAAGAACGCGGTGCGGTCAGAGACCCGAGAGGCTTGCTGCATATTATGAGTGACCATCACAATCGTATAGTTCTGCTTTAGCTCAAGGATCAACTCCTCGACTCGGGCGGTGGCGATAGGATCGAGCGCGGAGCATGGCTCATCCATCAGGATAATCGCCGGTTCCACCGCCGTCGTGCGGGCGATGCAGAGGCGTTGCTGCTGGCCACCGGAGAGGCCGTAGGCACTTTCATGCAGGCGGTCTTTCACCTCGTCCCAGAGCGCGGCACCGCGCAGGGACTTTTCCACAATCCCATCTAACGTGCTCCGCCGACTCTCGCCGAGAATCCGCGGCCCGTAGGCGACGTTCTCAT
>JAYTEI010000137.1:0-3769 GCA_043735445.1 Akkermansiaceae bacterium
GGCTACGATCCCCTTGCCTATTGCATCCAGCAGGCCCATGCCCGCGGGATCGAGGTGCACGCGTGGTTCAATCCGTTCCGCGCCCTTGCTAACAATTCCCAACAGGTTGCCAGCAACCATGTCAGCCGCGCCGCGCCGCAGACGACGAAACGCTTCGGCACCATGACTTGGTGCGATCCCGCCAGTGAAAACACCCGCTCCCGCGCCCTCAATGTGATCCTCGATGTGGTGAAGCGCTACGACATCGATGGCGTGCATCTCGATGATTATTTCTATCCCTATCCGTCCGGAAATTTGCGCTTCCCCGATGGCAAGAGTCCCGCCGAGCGCCGCAGTTACGTCGATGGTTTTGTGAGCAACCTTTACGCAGCGGTGAAGCGGCAGAAGTCGTGGGTGCGCGTGGGCATCAGCCCGTTCGGCATCTGGCGACCCGGCGTGCCCGGCGGGATCGAAGCCGGCATCGATAGCTACGAACAACTCGCCGGCGACTCGCGCAAATGGCTGCAAAACGGCTGGCTCGATTACCTCGCGCCGCAGCTCTATTGGCCAAACTCACCGCAAAAACAAAGTTTCTCCACCCTCCTCAACTGGTGGCGGCAGCAAGGCTCGCGCCCGGTCTGGCCCGGCATCGCCACCGAGCGGATCAACGGCAAGGAAGACCATCGCCCGGCCGCAGAGATCACTAACCAGATCGACCTCAGCCGCAAGATCGGCAAGAACTGGAACGGCCACATCCATTGGAGCGCGAAGAGTCTCGTTAGAAACCAGGGCGGCATCGCCACCAAACTAACAAGCACCTACACCCAGCCCGCCGCTATCCCACCGATGCCATGGCTCAGCAGCAAAGCTCCCGGCTCGCCCGGAGCCAGCGCGGCGGTCGAGGGTGCTAGCACTCTCATCCGCTGGTCAGCCGATGGCAGCGCCGCGAAGATCGCGGTGCAGGCGAAATCTAGCGGCACCTGGCGCACGGTGAAAATCCTGCCCGCCGGTGCGCAAACGATTTCCATCCCCCGCGCGGAGGCCATCGCGGTGACGGCGCTGGATCGTTTTGGAAATGCGAGTCCGCCGAAGGTGCTCGGCATACGTTAGCCCCAATCTCATTAGGGATTGGCTGGAATCTCCAATGATTTCTAGATCCCGATAGGGATTGCAGAAGGTTGCCCGGGGCGAGGAGGGGCGTAACCGAAACTGGTGGGCACCAAGGAGCGGCGGACTCCGATCCGCCGGGCCAAAGGGGAGTCGATGATACCGCGCCAAAGCACTTCCCCAGCGGCCCCGCATTGGCTTGGGCGCTTCGGAGATCGCCACTCCTTGGGAGCGCGGGCGGTAATTGCCTTGCCAAGCCGGACCAAGCTGAATCTCCTGCCAGCGCTATCGAGAGATCCAAAAGTGAATGGTCCGCAATCTCAAACTTCTCTATCTGATTCCCGCCATCGTTGCGTTAGCGATGATCATTTACGGAGTGGTCGCGTCGTCGCTGAATACCCGCGCCAATCTGCGCGATTCCAGCGAGGTCGCCCAGAGTCGGCGGGTGCTCGTCGCCCTTCAGGAAACGCTGGGCTACATGCTCGATCTCGAGACTGGCCAACGCGGCTTCGTCATCACTGGCGATGAGAGCTACCTCCGACCCTACGAATCTGCGTTAGAAAAACTGGATTCGCCGGTCTCCGCGCTAGCCGTGCTGACCCGCGAAAATCCCACACAGCAACTCAAAATCGGCGTGATTCAGGAAGTCGTCAGCCAGCGGAAAATGTCGTTAGCCCACACCATCGATATTAGGCGAAATGAGGGACTCAACGCAGCGGTGGCCAATGTGCAACAAAACGGCGGCAAGGATCAGATGGATCGCATCCGCCAACTCATCGACGAGATGCGCGATGACGAAGTCGCACGGATCGACCGCAACCTGCAAAAACTTGCGGAAAATCTCAAGCGGACGAACCTCACCGTGACCATCGCCGGGATCGTGGCAATCGCCTCCGGGGTGACCGGCGTGCTGTTGTTATTGCTCTTCCTAACAGCCAGCGGGCGGGAGCAACAGCAACGCCTCCAGAAGGAGAAAGCCGAGGACGCGGACCGCGCGAAGAGCGATTTCCTCGCAATGATGAGCCACGAAATCCGCACCCCCATGAATGCCATCCTCGGCTTTGGCGAGCTGCTCCACGACATGGTCGAGACCCCGCAGCAGAAGCATTTCTCGGCCGCCATCCTCTCTAGCGGGAACTCGCTGCTCTCACTCATCAACGACATCCTCGACCTCTCGAAGATCGAAGCCGGCAAACTCGACCTCCACCCCGAGACCATCCTGATGGAGCAATTTGCGGAAAACCTCCAGACCTTGTTCTCCTTCCGCGCGGCGGAAAAAGGCTTGGATTACTCGATCCAGATCGACCCGAAATTGCCGCCGCAGTTATCCTTCGACGCCCTGCGGCTGCGCCAAGTGCTCGTCAATCTGGTGGGCAACGCGATCAAGTTCACCCGCCAGGGTTCCGTCACGGTGAGTCTGCGCGCCGAGCCGACCGCCGCGAGTGACACGCTGATGCTGCACCTCGAAGTGGCCGATACCGGCATCGGCATTCCCGCCGCTCAGGTGGCGGAAATTTTCCGGCCGTTCTATCAGATCGACTCGCAGCAGAGCCGGCAGTTCCAGGGCACCGGCCTCGGCCTGAGCATCAGCCGCCGCCTCGTCGAGGCGATGGACGGCTCGATCACGGTCGAGAGTGTGTTAGGCAAAGGCTCGGTTTTCCGGGTCGTGCTGCCGACGCGCGTCAGCAGCCGTTCTGAAAAATTTGCGGTGGAACACATCACCGGACCGGTCGATTTCAATCTCCTAAAACCGTCGAAAATTTTGGTTGCCGACGATGTGCCGCTTAACCGTGACCTCATCAAAAGTTACCTCGCCGCCAGTCATCACCAAATCATTGAGGCGGAGGACGGCGAGCTGGCGGTGCAGCTTTGCCTCAAACATCACCCCGACCTCGTGCTGATGGACATCCGCATGCCCGCGCTGGATGGCCGGGAGGCGCTGGTCCAGCTACGCTCGCGTGATGAGACCCGCCAGATTCCCGTCATCGCCGTGACCGCTTCCTCCCTGCTCAACAGCCAGGTGGAACTCAAGGCCATGTTCGACGGCTATGCCGACAAGCCGCTTAACCGCAGCAAGCTTTTCACCGAGCTTGCGAAGTTCATTCCACCCGCCGAGCCACCTCCCCGGCCTGTGGAAATCGACTTGCCGCCCGCTGCCGCAGCACCCGTGAGTCATCACGATTGGACGGAACTTTGTGCGGCCCTCACCACGCTTCACGACACCGTCTGGCCGAATCTCGTCAAACTCGTCCCAGCTCAGGCGACCATCCAATTTTCTAAAAAACTCGCGGAACTCGCAGCCGAGCATTACTGCCCGCCGCTGGCCGACCACGCCCGGCAGCTCCTGCTAGCAGCCGAGCTGATGGACTTTGCCCAATCTAGCCGCCTGCTAGAATCGCTCCCGCGAATCATCGCTTCCCTTCGCACCTCCCATGTTTGACCGCCTACCACACAGCGATGCGCCGTCGCTGATTCTCGTCGTGGATGATGAGCCGAAGAACATCCAAGTCGTCGGCGCATTGCTCATCAAGCACGGCCATGAAGTCATCGCCGCAGACAGCGGGCCGCAGGCGCTCGCGAAATTGGCAGCCGTCAAACCCGACCTCATCCTGCTAGACGTGATGATGCCCGGGATGACTGGCTTCGAGCTATGTCGCATCCTCCAAGCCGACCCGGAAACCCG
>JAYTEI010000138.1:0-3763 GCA_043735445.1 Akkermansiaceae bacterium
CGCGCGGGCTGCGGGGCGGCTCGTGGAACAACAGCTCGGGCGGCCTGCCCGCGTCCGACCGCGTCAACATTTCGGCCCCGCGAGCGAGGGCAGCGACGTGGGGTTCCGAGTCGCCAGTGTCCCTGAACCAACGAGCCTTGTCCTGACGATGTTGGCCAGCGGAGTGATGTTCGCCCGCCGGAAACGCTAGTCCTCCCCTTCGATCCTTTATCTCTTTGTCCTTTTTCTGCGGGGAGCCCACGCGCCCCCGCGTGGGGTTTTCAGCGCCCTCGCTGAAAACGGGCGTCGATCCAAAAGGGAGCGTCGCACAGGGCATCACGGCCGCCGGGCCGCGAGGGCGCGACCCGGCACACGCGAGGGCGCGTGTGCTCCCCCGCCAATGATGCTCCCCTCGTCCTTGTAAAGTGGTATGCCTACGCCAAGTGGCTGCTGGAGCGCGTGGAGAGCTTCCCGAAGAGCCAGCGCTTCATCCTCGGCCAGCGGCTTTCCAATCACGTCATGGACGTGCTGGAGACGCTGGTGAAGGCAAGCTATGCCAAGGACAAGACCGCGCTGCTGATCCAATTGCGAGCTTGAAGCATTGGTATCCAGTCGGGGCGGAGACTCATGTCCACCAACAGTTTCATGTGGGCGTTAGAATCAATTCCTCGTCATCGGCGCAGTCAGCGGCAAAGGCGAGGCAGGCATCGATATCCTCGGACTCGAGATATGGATAGGAGACGAGGATTTACTCACGGGTTCGGTGATTGCCCAGTTGGCGAAGCACGTTGGCCACGGTGACGCGGAGCCCCCGGATGCAGTGTTTTCTGGACGTGACGGCCGGGTCCATGGTGATACGCTCGAATTTCATAAGTTAAAATGGCAGGTTTGGGCAATCGACGCAAACCGTCACACCAGTTGTGCATAATCCAACAGCCCTTGCTTTCCGCCTTCGCGGCCGAAGCCGGATTCCTTGTAGCCGCCGAAGGGCGAGGCGGGGTCGAATTTGTTGAAAGTGTTGGCCCACACGACGCCGGCCTTGAGTTCGGTGGACATTTTTAGAATGCGCGAGCCTTTGTCGGTCCACACTCCGGCGCTGAGGCCGTAGCGGGTGTTGTTGGCTTTCTCGATGGCTTCCTCGGGCGTGCGGAAGGTGAGGATGGCGAGCACCGGGCCGAAGATTTCCTCGCGGGCGACGCGGTGGCTCTGCGAGACGTTAGAAAACAGGGTGGGGGGAAAGTAGTAACCTTTCTTCGGCAGCGCGCACGGCTGCTGATAGATCTCCGCGCCTTCGGTGACTCCCGAGGCGACGAGTTCGGTGATGCGGTCGAGCTGGGCCTTCGAGTTGATGGCGCCGATGTCGGTGTTCTTGTCGAGCGGGTCGCCGGTGCGGAGAGTCCGGAGGCGGACTTTGAGTTTTGATAGAATTTTATCGGCGACGGATTCCTGGACTAGCAAGCGTGAGCCGGCGCAGCAGACGTGGCCTTGGTTGAAGAAGATGCCGTTGATGATGCCCTCGACGGCTTGGTCGAGCGGCGCGTCTTCGAACACAATGTTAGCCGCCTTGCCGCCGAGTTCGAGGGTGAGGCGTTTGCCGGTGCCGGCGAGCGCGCGTTGGATGGCTTTTCCAACCGGAGTGGAGCCGGTGAAGGCAATTTTCGCGGCGAGCGGGTGATTGACGACGGCGGCTCCGGTTTCGCCTGCGCCGGTGACGAAATTGACGACGCCAGGTGGCAGGCCCGCGTCTTGCAAAATCGAGGCGAACTTGAGTGCGGTGATAGACGTGGTTTCCGCTGGCTTGAGGACGACGGTGTTGCCGGTGGCGAGGGCTGGGGCGATTTTCCACGCGAGCATGAGCAGCGGGAAATTCCACGGGATCACCTGGCCGATCACGCCTAACGGTTCGAGCGTGCGGCCGGGAGTGACGTAGCCGAGCTTGTCTGCCCAGCCGGCGTGATAGAAGAAATGCGCGGCGGCCATCGGCACGTCGAAGTCGCGGGATTCCTTGATCGGCTTGCCGCCGTCGAGGGTTTCCGCGACGGCGAATTCGCGGGCTCTATCTTGAAGCAGGCGGGCGATGCGAAATAAGTATTTCGCGCGCTCGGTGCCGGGGAGTTTGCTCCAGGAAATGAATGCAGTGGCGGCTGCCTGATAGGCGGCATCGACATCGGCGGCTCCGGCGAGGGCGAT
This sequence comes from Akkermansiaceae bacterium, assembly GCA_043735445.1. Classification (GTDB taxonomy): domain Bacteria; phylum Verrucomicrobiota; class Verrucomicrobiia; order Verrucomicrobiales; family Akkermansiaceae; genus Luteolibacter. The sequence goes on from JAYTEI010000138.1 coordinate 2,170, forward strand.
TTCAGAGAGCTTCTCCTCGTTGCGCGGGCTGATGGAGTCGAAGTATTTCTTGGTCTTGGGGGCGACGAATTTGCCGTTGATGAACAGGCCGTAGCGTTCGTCGATGAAGGCCTTGGCGGTTTCCGGCGCGGGATCGTATTCCCAGAGATCGCCGAAGAGGAGTGCGCGGGCGGCGGGGCGGGTCGATTTCTTGGCGGGCATATCAGTAAGCGGAGGATGATTCTGAGAAGGTGTAAGGAGCCTGATAGTGGCCCGTTTTTTCCTTCACAAGTTGGCGGACGAGATCGTTGAGCAGGGCGGACGCGCCGAAGCGATAGCGGGTGTTAGTGAGCCAAGCGTCGCCGAGCGTTTCCTTCACCGCGACTAGGAAATGGAGCGCTTGCTTGGCAGTGCGGATGCCACCGGCGGGTTTCATGGCGATCTCGATACCGGTCTCAAAGAAATGGTCGCGGATGGCTTCTAACATGACCTGATTGTTGCCGAGTGTGGCATTCAGATTGGTCTTGCCGGTGGAGGTCTTGATGAAATCGCCGGGGCGCAAAACGCGCATCGCGAGGAATGAAGCGGCGCGGATGTTATCATAAGTTTCAAGCTCGCTGGTTTCCAAAATAACCTTGAGGGTGGACTCACCGCAGGCTTCTAACACAGCGGCGATTTCGTCTTGGACGAGTTGGAGTTCCCCGGCGAGGAATGCGCCGCGGTTGATGACCATGTCGATTTCATCGGCCCCGTCGGCCACGGCGGCGCGGACTTCGGCGAGGCGGGTTTTGAGCGGGGCCTGGCCGGATGGAAATGCGGTGGCAACGGATGCGATTTTCACCGAAGTGCCTTTCACGTATTTCGCGGCGTGCTTCACCATCGCCGGATAGACGCAAACAGCCGCGGTCGCCGGAATGTCCGGGTCGTCGTGCGGGTGGAGCGCTTTCTGACAAAGCGATGCGACCTTGCCGGGAGTGTCCTTGCCTTCGAGGGTGGTTAGATCGACCATAGTTGTCGCCAGTTTCAAGCCGAAGACCTTGGCGTTCTTTTTAATACTGCGGGTGCCGTATTTGGCGACCCGCTCTTCAATACCAACCTGATCGACCGTGCCGACGTCGTCGATCAGTCGGCGGAGGGCTTGGAGATTCTGTGTGGCCATTGGCCGTAGGCTCATGGCAAAGGAATCGGCTGCCAAGGTTCAAGTTGGAATCTGCCTGAAAAATTGCTGAGAGAGCAAATATGGCAACCGGCGCGTTTGCGCCCTACGATTCTCGACCCACGGGGAATACGAAACGAACGACCTCGGTCCGATGATTCTGCGGGGGGGCGGCGGCGCATGTCTAGGCCGCCTGCCTTCGGTGAGTTCGGCCAAAGGCCAGCGCCGTCGTCCTAGTGCGGATTATTAGCTCCCAGTCCACCAGGAAGGACTTCCTCGAAGTGTTTCGGGTCAGTGTTTCGGCTCCTCGCATGGTAACATTTTTCTAGTTAGATCGCATTCTTAGAGAATTAGTAAGAGTAAGCAGGCAACGGTGTCCAACATTGGAGTCATGAGCTGGCATAGATCTTGGCGAGACGCGCTAGGGCTTGGGTCCAGGAGCGCTTGGTATCCAGATGA
>JAYTEI010000139.1:0-8250 GCA_043735445.1 Akkermansiaceae bacterium
GATGAGAACGAAGCTGGCAACCCGCTGCCGACCAGTCATCTAACCATCGAAGTGAACCGGCAGTCGCGCCGAGTCATCCAAGTCCGTGGGAAATGGAACCAGTCCTACGCTCCGGGCCGGATTCCCCTGCTGAGGAAATGGGCGCATGAAATGGCGCTCGTCATCTGAACGCACAACCCTCAATCCAGCACTGCCACCCGATAGAACCGGCGCTTGGCGTGAGCAGTTAGAGCGCCTGGGTCGGTGACGGTGAGGATGCCCGCCGTTGCCGGCTAGATTGTCGGCGAGGCCGTTTCCCGCGACGCCTACTTCGACTCCCGCACACTCGATCAGCACATTTTCCCGCTGCGGAAAAAGATCGAACCCGATCCGACCGATGCGACCGATCCGACCTTGATCCAAAGCGTGCGGGCGGTTGGCTCCCGTTGTTTGTAAGAACCGCTTTTCGGTGCGCAAATCCTGCAATCGCGGATTTTCAAGAGACAAGGTTGCGCCCGCGAGGCGTTTACGCGACAAGAAGTCCGCCGCCCATGACCCAGCTTTTGATTGAACCTGCCCGCCGCACCGGTTGCGACGACATTCCCGCACTCACCGAAGTCCTGCGAACCGCCGCCCAGCGCCAGCGTTCACCCATCGACGACGTGCTCGACTCAGGCGTCATCGACGAGGAACTCTACATGCGCGAACTCGCTCACGATCTCGGGATCGAGTGGCTCGACAGCATCCCGATGGCGGAAGTGCCTCTGCCTTTGCGTGAAGCTTGCGGGCCGCGGTTGGCACTGCGGCACCGGCTATTGCCCGTGGAAATCACCGGCGAGGGCGACCACAAGCGGTTGAAACTTTGCACGTTCGATCCCTTCAATCTAATCGCCCGCCAAGCCGCCGCGCAAGAACTCGCGCTGCCGATCGACTGGTGCATGGCCTCCCGCAAGCGCCTGCACGAAGCACTCCGCCGCCTCTACGGCGTCGGTGCGGATACGTTTGAGCAGATCCTCGAAGGCCGCGATTTCGACTACGACCAGATCGAAAGCGGCGAGGATGAGGCCAACGTCATCGACCAAGACGACGATGAAGAAGCCTCCGTCGTCAAATTCGTCAACCAGATCATCCGGGAAGCGCTCGACCAGCGCGCGACGGATATCCACGTCGAGCCGCTCAGCACGAATCTCCGCATCCGCTATCGGATCGACGGACGGCTGATCGAGATCGCCGTGCCGGAAAACATCAAGGCGCTGCAAAGCTCGGTCATTGCCCGGTTGAAGATCATGGCCCGCCTCGACATTGCGGAGCGCCGGGTGCCGCAGGACGGTCGGATCAATCTCCAATTCGAAGGTGCGACCATCGACGTCCGGGTCGCCACGGTCCCCACCGTCGAGGGCGAAAGCGTTTCCCTGCGACTCCTCAACCAGGAGAAATTCAACATCGCCAAGCTCGGCATGGAGCCATTCGTGCTCAAGAAAATCGAGTCACTGCTGCACCTTCCTAACGGCATCATCCTCATCACCGGCCCGACCGGCTCGGGCAAATCCACCAGCCTTTATTCCTTCCTTACCGAGGTGAACCACCCCGAGCGGCGGATCGTCACTGTCGAGGATCCGGTGGAAAACAAGCTCGTCGGCGTGATGCAGATCGCCGTGAAAAACGAGATCGGCCTGACCTTCGCCACCGCCCTGCGTTCCATCCTGCGGGCCGATCCTAACATCGTGATGATCGGGGAAATCCGCGACCTTGAGACTGCGGAAATCGCGATCCGTGCCTCGCTCACAGGTCACCTGGTTTTCTCCACCCTCCACACCAACGACGCCATGGGCGGGATCAGCCGGCTCATCGACATGGGCGTCGAGCCATTCCTCGTCTCCGCCGCTGTCCGCGCGTTCTTGGCCCAGCGGCTCGTCAGGAAACTTTGCGTGCATTGCAAAACTCCGCGCGAAGTGAGCGACCAGGACCGCCGCGACCTCGGCATTCCACTTCACATTCCCGGCCAAGTCTATTCGCCGAAAGGCTGCGACCGTTGCCGGATGACCGGCTTCTCCGGGCGACTCGCGATTTACGAAATCATCCTGCTCACCCAGCCGATGCAGGAACTCGTCGCCCACCGCGCCCAAGCTGTGGAACTCCGCGCCCAAGCCGTCCGCGACGGCTACATCCCGATGCGCGAATACGGCTGGCACAAGGTCATGAAGGGTGAGACCACCATCGAAGAAGTCATTTCCGTCACCTCCTCCGACATCGGCGGCGGGGAATGATGTTAAACGTTAAGAGTTAGAAGTTATTAGTCATGGAATCAAGAACGCCATCCGGCTGCCAAATGCCTTCCCCAATAACTTTTAACAAATAACTTCTAACCCATCCAAGATGCCCCTCTTCGCCTACAAAGCCCTCGCCGCCAATGGTGCCGTCACCACCGGTGAAATCGACGCCACGGATCGCCCGGAAGCCTTGCGCGTCCTTGATAAAAAAGGCCTCCAGCCGGTCAATCTCAAGGAAACCGCTGCCGCCGCTAAGAAGACCAACGGCAATCCCAAGTCCAAAGCCGAAGACAACGACCGCTCCAAGACCAAGACCGCGACCAACGAGAAGCCCATCCCCGATGGGCCGATCAAACTCAAGCGCCAGGAAGTGGTCCTCTTCACCGAGGAGCTTTCCGACATGCTCAGCGCCGGCCTCCAGTTAGAGCCAGCACTTAAGTCGATGGAAAACCGCCAGGAACTCGGTAACCTCAAGGCCGTTTCCTTCAAGATCCGTCAGATCGTTAGAGACGGCGTTAATTTCTCCGTCGCCTTGAAAAAAGTCAGCCCTAGCTTCGGCCCGTTGTATTGCTCGCTGGCCGCCGCCGGTGAAGCATCCGGCGCACTCGACGACATTCTCAAGCGCCAAGCTCACTACCTCAAGACCCTCGCCGAGCTGCAAGCCCGGCTGATTCTAGCGATGATTTATCCGGCCTTCCTCGTCATCGCCGGCATCTGCGTCTCCATCGTTTTCGTCACCACTCTTATCCCGCAGCTCACCTCGCTCATCGAGAGCAGCGGCGGGAAAATCCCGCTAGGCGCGGCCATTCTCATCGGTATCTCGGGCTTCCTCACCAAGTGGTGGATCGTCATCGTCCTCACCCTTATCGCCTCATTCATTTTCTTCAAGGCATGGAAGGACAACGAAGCGAACAAGCCCACTTGGGACCGGGTCAAGCTCCGCTTGCCGATGATCGGCCCGGTCATCACCAGCCGGTTTTACGTCCAGTTCTTGGAAACCATGGCCAACCTCGTCGGCAACGGCCTGCCCTTGCTGCGCGCCCTCGAACTCTCCCGCGACGCCACTCAGAACCGCTCACTGCGCACTGAACTCGACAAAGTCATCGCCCAAGTCGGCGATGGCCGCTCGTTTTCCAAAGCCCTCATCCGCAACGGTGCCTTCCCGCCGCTGCTCATCGACATGATTTCCGTCGGCGAGCAAACCGGCAAGATCGACCAATCCCTGCGCCGCGCCGCCGAGCGTTACGACAAGGAACTCGACAAGGATCTCCAACGGATTATGGCCCTCGTCATGCCCACCGTGCTCATCATCATGGCTGGCCTCATCGGCACCATGGCCTATCTGATGATCACCTCGATCTTCCAGACGATCTCAAACATTCACTAACGTCCGCACCGACGTTGCATCCGACATCTCCAGAGTCGGGCGAATGACCATTTCCGCAGCGGAGTCTCTATCCTATAACAAAAAAATGCAGCCCTCGCGGGCTGCATTTATTGAATGGATAGAATCTAACTCAGACTCACGCTTTAGCTGCGAGCAACCTGCGCATCGAGCCTAGACCGAGCAGAGCGACTCCCAAGGAAACAAGGGTGGTGCCGCCGTCTGGCACACGTCCCACTGTCGTCGAGCGCGATCCCGTACTATAAAGCTTCAGGTTAGAAAGCCCGCCGCCACCGAGGCCGGTGCCATCATAACTCCAACTGCCTGCCTGCGTTCCCGGAGTGAGCTTCCAGATGAAATGATCCGGTCCGGCGGCGCCGCCGTTGCCGACATGCAGCGAAATCGCACCCGATCCGTAGGTGGTCCAGAACGCAGCGTTGGTAATCGTCCATGTGCCAGCCGCTGGAGTGGCTCCAAAGGTTCCGGTCGTCACGGCGATATTAAGCCAGCCGTTGTTGCCGGGTCCGGTAGAGTCGGCTCGTTCCGTCCAGTTGCCACCGAAGAACGCTTCGACCTCGGTAACGGTCGCGTTGCCTGAGCCGGTCGTGCTGTTAGCAGCGCCAGCTAAGGCACTGCTGAGAGTCGCAGTCCGGGCCGTGGGTAATGGACCACCGAGGGTGATCACCGCGCCATACAAAGCTGGCATTGATAATGTGATGACACCGCATGCTGCGGTGAGTAATGTTATCTTTTTCATTAATTTGGAGGTGGGGGATGGGGGTTGAAATCCAAGCAACGAAACATACTGCATCCATTATGCCAGCAATTCGGCTGGGCGGACTTGCTGCTGTTTTTTGAATGACTTACGCAGCGAAAAAATTATCGAATCACAAGAGAGACGCCCCACGTGTTGCCTATCACGACAATCCGGGTCGAAGAGTGTAAAATATTCCGTCGCAGTCGGGTGGACGGTGCGAGCCGGGCTGGATGCGGGAAAATTTCCGGACCGTGAGATGAAAAAGGCTCATCGCCTTGGCCGATCGGGATACCGTCCTCGCCATTTGACATTAGATTGCCTGGCACCGGCATTGGACACCTTCCGTCCACCTGAATTGCAGTTGTAAGGTTTCGGGACCGCCGACCAGTTTGCAAAGTGAGGGTAGGATGCCTCCCTAGTTACGGTGCAATCGCCCTTCGTCTGCCTTGCCGGGGGTGGATCGGGCGGCTAGCTTCTCGCCACGAATGTCCGACGAGCTGCTTGAAATTGAACCGACACGCCGACAATGGGTGGGTTTCTGGAGCATGATCGTCCAACAGACGCAGAACGCGTTTAACGATAAGATCGCCCAGTTCACGCTGATCCCGCTGGGCGGCGCGGTGGGTTTCGCGCTGCTCATCCCAGTCGGCGCTGGGGTCGAAGTGGATGTGCCGTCAGCGGCGGGGCTGATGATGGCACTGCCGATGGTGCTCTTCGCGCCGCTGGCCGGCTGGGTGAGCGACCGCTTTTCCAAGCGCGATGTGATGCTCGGCGCGGCAATCGCTCAGGTGCTGGTGCTGGTGTGGATTTGTGGCTCGGTGATGTTGAAAAATATGCCGCTCGCGTTGTGCGGGTTTTTCGCGTTGGCGGTGCAATCGGCATTTTTCAGCCCGGCGAAAATCGGCATCAACAAAGAACTCGTCGGCTCCAAGCATCTTGGCTTCGCGGCGGGCATCCAACAGATGAGCGCGATGCTGGCGATCCTCGCCGGGCAGATCTTGGCCCCGTGGTGGTTTGACTATCGTTTCACCGGCCATGGCGGGGGAGCCGAAATCGCCTGGAAACTAGCGCTCTCGCCCCTGCTACTGTTAGCCGGACTTTCCATCCCGGCGTTAGCCATCGCGTGCGCCGTGCCGCGGGTGCCGGCGCAAGGCGGGCCGGAATTTTCGGCGAAACTCGCCGTCAGCCATTTACTCAATCTCGCGGATTTGTGGCGAGACGTGCCCTTGCGCCGGGCATCGTTCGGTGTGGCGTTCTTCTGGGGCTTCGCCGCTTTCATCAATCTATGGTCGCTAAAACTGGCGAAAGTGATGACTGGCGGCGGCGAGGGCTACGGCACCCAATCGTCCATTTTCATGACCGCCGCCTCGCTGGGAATGGCGGCGGGCTTCGGATTTTCCTCGTTCCTGATGCGCCGTCGCATCGAACTTGGCTGGGTGCCCGTCGCCGGCGTGGCGATGTCGCTAACAGCCCTCGCGCTCGCCTTCATGACCCCCGGCGGCTGGCTTTTTCTAACGACCCTCGCGCTGCTGGCGTTCTCCGCCGCCGTGTTTCTCGCGCCGCTCAGCGCGTGGATGCAGGACCGTTATCCGTCGGCGAAACGCGGCGAATTGCAATCCGCCGTAAACCTCCAGGATTGCCTCGCAGGGATCGTTGCCGTGGTGTTGATCGGCATTTTTGAATACACCGACAAATCCTTCGGGGTCGCCGCAGCCGTCGGTTTTCGGATTGAAATCGCCTTCATCGGAGTCGTCTGCGGGTTGGTGACCTTGTTCATCATCCGCCTGTTGCCGGGAGATTTTATCCGCTTGATCGGCGGCGCGATCATCCGCTCGATCTATCGGATTCAAATGGCGGACCTGCAGCACATTCCGGCGAAAGGCGGCGCGCTGCTGCTGCCGAATCATGTGACCTTCGCGGATGGCTTTTTCATCGCAGCGGCCTGCCCGCGGCCGGTGCGCTTCGTGATGGACGAGACATTCACGGCACGACGCTCGGTCCGCATTTTCACCGCCATTTTCGACACGGTGACGATCCGCCGCGACCAACCGCGCGAGGCCATCAAAATCACCATCGAAGCCTTGAAAAACGGCGATCTCGTCTGCCTATTTCCCGAGGGCCAGCTCACTCGCACCGGCACGCTCGGCGGCCTGCGGCGTGGCTTCGAGCTGATCGCAAAAAAGGCTGGCCACCCGCTGATCCCGATGTGGTGCGACGGCTCGTGGGGATCGATTTTCTCATTCGAGCGCGGGCGGTTTTTCAGCAAGCGCCCCTACCGTTTGCCGTTCGGACTGGCGATCGCCTTCGGTGAGGAAATTCACCCCGAGGATGGTGATTTGGAAACCGTGCGGCAGGGGATGTTAGTCGCGGCCGCAGCGGCGCAGACCAAGCGTTTCGGCGCACCCGGCTGGGGCTTGCGAGTGCCGCGCGGGACCGGCGCGGCGATTAAAAATTTCCGCGCCAGCGGCGCATCCGCACGCCGCCGGATGTGGCTCAACGGCCACCAGATCGGCCAAATCAACGCGCTGCAACGACGGCAGCCGTTCCACGTTTTGAAGGGCGACCCTGCTCTATCAGAGCTGCCGGGCTTGCTGCTCACGTTTCCTGAAATGTTCCAAGCCACCGTGAAAACTTGGGATGCCATCGACGGCACCCACGCCGCCGCATGGGTCGGCGGCGATCAACTGCGCAGAATGTTAGGCTCCACTCAGTTGTCGAAGGAAATCGTGTTTTACGACTTCGGTCCACGCGCCCTCGAGCCGGTCTATCGGGCGGACTTGCGGCATTGTCCCTGCCTCGCGATCGACGGCACGATCATCGCGATGTCGATGCCCGACCCACCTGCCGCCACTGGCGATAGCGAGCCTCAGCCCGGCCACCGGCCCGGCACTTGGGGGAAATTGCTGCCCGGCTGGTTCCTGCTACCGGCTGCAAACGGTCACCTCCGCGCCCATGGCCCGGCGGCTCCAGAAGCAGGCATCGAGCTGCCACTGGGAACCTCGCTCGACCCGGAAGGTTTCCTCGCGTGGACGAATCCGAAGGCCCGTCGTTAGACGTGGCACCCCCAAGGAGTGGCGATCTCCGAATCGCCCCGCCAATGGATAGCCGATGAAGAAGCGCTCTCGCTCTGCATCATCGACTCCCCATTGGCTCGGCGGATCGGAGTCCGCCGTTCCTTGGTCGCCACAAGTCCTCTTCCGCAGGTTTAGCCCTCATTCTAACTGGAGAGGGAACGCAAGCTCCGCGCCACATCATCCGGCAGAGCCGGATCCCGGATCTACCTCGGGCGCGAGCAAAGCTTCGCGCACTCCGGGCTACTTGGCGGGGCTGTTATCTTGGATGTTCTTAAGCGTCTCGTCGCGATCCTTGCCGGGTGGGAGAGTCATCGCCCATTGCGTGCCGGTGGTGGTGGAGTTATTCAAGCCGTCGGCGAAATTCTGGAGTTCTTCTGGGCCGAGCTTGGCAGCGGCGATCCACTGACTGGCCGACTCGAAACTTTGCTGCCCCACGGATTGCATGTGGCAGCATTCTCATGACTTCGGCGGCGGTTTCAGCGCGGGTTTTTTCGTCGGTGAGCGTCACCAAATAATCGCGCAGTGCGGCGTGGGTGGCGGTCCGCTCTTCTGCGGTTTTAGCGGCTCGGACGATCCCAGAAAACGCCTGCGAGGTGTCCTTGATCCACGGCTTTTTCATTTGAGGGCATTGTTGCAGACCAAGTTGTAGGGAATGGCGGGGTCGGAGGCCGGAGAGTTCGAAAATCGTGGGCCAGGAGAGGTGGCTGACGTGGCGCGTCTTGAGCGCGATCACCGCACAACGCATGACGGCGAGATTGCCGTTGAGATTGAGGTTGAGGTTGAGGT
>JAYTEI010000140.1:0-8229 GCA_043735445.1 Akkermansiaceae bacterium
GGCGGATGCAAAAATCGACGTCATCCCGCATGGGATTCCAGATATACCATTCACGGATTCAGAGGGATCGAAGGCGCAATTCGGACTTGAAGGGCGCAAGGTGTTGCTGACGTTTGGCCTGCTAGGGCCGGGCAAGGGGATCGAGCACGTCATCGAGGCTCTGCCTGAAATCGTCCGCCGTCATCCCGCTGCGGTCTATCTGATATTGGGGGCGACTCACCCGCATCTGGTGGCGCGGGAGGGCGAGAGTTATCGGTTAGGCCTAGAGCGGTTGGCCGAAGAACGCGGGGTGAAGGAGCATGTCATATTCTATAACCGCTTCGTCTCGCTGGATGAACTCACCGAGTTTATCGGCGCGACAGATATTTATCTAACTCCCTATCTGAATGAAGCGCAGATCACTTCCGGCACACTGGCTTATGTATTCGGTGCTGGGAAAGCAGTGGTTTCCACGCCGTATTGGCACGCTCAGGAATTGCTAGCAGAAGGTCGTGGCAAGCTGGTGCCATTTCGCGATCCACAAAGCATCGCAGAGGGGGTATGCGCGTTTCTCGATGATCCGGCGCTGCTAGAGCGGACGCGGCTGGAGGCTTATCAACTCGGACGGGAAATGATCTGGCCCGCCGTGGCCCAGCGCTATCTGGAGTCATTTAAACAAGCATGCGCAGATCGCAAGGCGGCGTCCTTGGTGACCACTGCCGGGCGCGCGTTGCTCAGTCGTCCGTATAACCTTCCACCGTTACGGCTCGACCACATTTTGCGGATGAGTGACGGAACCGGCATATTTCAACACGCCACTTTCAATGTCCCAAATTTTCACGAGGGCTATTGCACCGATGATAATGCACGCGCGTTCATCCTCTGCAATCTGGTGGAAGAAGGCGGCGACTTGGATCGCCATTCCACCAGCTATCTCGCATTCCTCGCGGCGTCGCTAAACTATCAGACGGGGCGCTTCCGGAACTTTATGAGCCATGGTCGGCAATGGCTCGAAGAAGCGGGCAGCGAGGATAGTCATGCGCGCGCGTTATGGGCGTTAGGCGTGGGTGCGGGACGTTCGCGCAACGAGGGTCACCGCTTGTTATGTGCGCAGCTCTTCGAGCGCGGACTACCTGCGGTGGAGTCGTTTACCTCGCCGCGGGCGTGGGCATTCTCACTGTTAGGCATCCATGAGTTTCTCCGCAGCAAGTCCTCCTCCGCCGCAGCCAAGGCGTCCCGCAAGGTGCTGACCGCGAAACTGGTGGACCTCTGGCATGGCCATACCACCGACGATTGGCCATGGTTCGAGTGCGGTGCGACGTACGACAACGCTCGCTTGAGCCAAGCCCTTATCTTAAGCGGGCGGTGGATGCCGGATTCTGAGGCGTTAGAAATTGGCCTCAAATCTTTGCGCTGGTTGGCCTCCATCCAGCGCACTCAAGCTGGCCATTTTCGCCCCATCGGCAGTAACGGATTTTACTCAAAAGGTGGAGCCCGCGCTGACTTCGACCAGCAGCCGGTCGAAGCCCAGGCCATGGTCTCTGCCTGTCTCGAAGCATTTCTAAATACCCGCGATCCATTCTGGACGGTCGAGGCCAAACGGGCCTTCGAGTGGTTCCTCGGTCGCAATGATCTCGGCCTACCACTCTATGACTCGAGCACCGGCGGCTGCGGCGATGGACTCCATGCCGACCGCGTCAATGCGAACCAAGGTGCCGAGTCGTCACTCGCCTTCCAGTTGTCTCTAGCGGAAATGAGCAACGCCGACCAGTTAATCATCCCACCACCCCATTTCTCTGTATGAAAACCATCCATCTCCATCGTCATGAAATTATGTTACTTCCAGATAGCACCCGCGTGCTCATCCGGCCATTCATTCCTGCGGAAAAGCATCGAATCACTGCGATTCTCGGTCGTGCGCTGGCATTCACTGAGGAAGAAGTTATCGAAAAACTGCAGGACGTGCACCATGAGTTCGACTCCCGGCATTATGATATTGAAGATATACTTTGGCAGTACTATCTCAAGGTGCAGCCGCACATTTTCACCACCCAGCCGCTGTCCCGCGCACGGGAGATGTTAATCGGGGCGTTATTTTCTGGTGAGTATTCATTGGAGTCTGCCGCCTTGTTTAATCCTTCAATCATACCGCATCCCGACCAAAGCGGCGTTCCCAAAGGCGGGTTGCGCTTTGTGATGAGTCTGCGTGCGACTGGCGAAGGACATATCTCCTCCATTGAGTTTCGCGCTGGGCAAATCGCTGCCAATGGTAGCATCACCCTCGATCCGGTTTCTCGCTATGTCACCCTACCGGAAGTGGTGCCTAACCCGACTTATCGGAAAAAAAGCTTTGTGCTTAAATTTCATGAAATGGGATTTGATAATGACTATGCCATCGCGGTGATGGCTCCTTTAGATAATAAATTCACCCGCAACGATCTCAACCAAAGCGTCGGGACTGTGCTCCATGAAAACCAACCCGGCAACCATGACCTCCAGCGCACGTTAGAATGCATCCAATGGCTCGCCGATTCTAATTATGAACTGCGCTTCTCGCCCAAGCTCGGCATGAGTGAGCGGATCATTTTTCCCGTCTCCGCCAATGAAAGCAACGGCATCGAGGACGCCCGCTTCGTCTGCTTCACTGAGGACGACGGCACAATTATGTATTATGCCACTTACACCGCCTACAACGGTCGTGCGATCCTTCCCCAACTGCTAGAAACTCAGGATTTCTTGCACTTCCGCGTGCTCACCCTCAATGGCACCGCCGTCCAGAACAAAGGCATGGCACTCTTCCCGCGCCGCATCGACGGTCGTTATGTGATGCTCTCCCGGCAAGATGATGAAAACCTCTTGATCATGTTTTCCGACAATCCTCACTATTGGAGCGACCCGCAAATCCTCATGCGGCCCGTCGAAGTATGGGAATCATTTAAAGTCGGAAATTGCGGCTCGCCCATCGAGACCAAAGCGGGCTGGCTCGTCATCACCCACGGCGTCGGCCCGATGCGTAAATACTGCATCGGCGCGATCTTGCTAGATCTGAATGATCCTACCAAACTGATAGGTCGGCTGAAGGAGCCACTGCTCTCCGCTGAAGGCAACGAACGCGAAGGTTATGTCCCTAACGTGGTGTATAGCTGCGGCTCGCTGATCCATCATAACAAACTGATATTGCCCTACGCCATGAGCGACAAGGCCACTGCGATCGTCAGTGTGGATCTGGATGAGTTGCTGGCTGAGTTAATGGGGTAGGGGCTAACACCAAAGGTGTTTCGCCTCAAAGCCCAGGGTTGGCGCGCGAAGCGAGCCTACCCTGGGAAGCGCGGAGCGCTGCAGTTTGGCCCCTGCCGTTGCTGTTAGGTTTGTCGTGAGTCCGGGCAGTTGTTGATTAGGCGGCGGCGAAGAGGATGGCTGGCAGGTTGGGTTCGCGGTGGTCTTTGCGCCATTTGGGCGGGCGGAGGAGGGCGAGAGGTTGGTGACGGTGCTTTTTTCAGGAGTGAGGAGGGTGCCGAGCATGTGCCGGGCGAGCCTGTCGGCGCAGCTTTCGGTGGGGGTGGCGAGATCGGTGGCGGTGCGGATGAGTTGTTGAAGGCGCTCGTTCAGGAGTGGGGAGGAGTTTTTTTGTGAATGTCGATGGGGTTGGGCGGGGCGTCTTTGCGGGCGAGGATGAGGTGGCCCTTGTCGGCGATGATCCACTCGACGGTCTCGCCTTTGGCGAATTCCATGGCTTGGGCGACGGCGGACGGGAAGTTGATGTAATACTGTTCGCTGGCCTTGCGGCTGATGAGTTGGACTTTGGTTGGGAATCCCATGTGGAAATCTATTCAAATAACTAGATAAATGTCCAGCGAAATTGAGTGATTGATGGGACAGGGAAAAATCCGCACGTGCGATTGTCTAGTCAGAGGCCAAACTCCAGAGACGACCCGCTGGGTCGTCCGCATGGCCAGTGACCGTAAACTGGCTCCGAAGCAATTCGAGTTCAGCGCCCTCCAGCTTAACGAATGTGGCCGAATGGTCGGTGGCTGGCTGAAAAGCCGTGGCGGCGGATTGCAAGCATCAGGTCCGCTGTGAAACCTCGACGAGAACCCTGTCATGAATCAAACTTCCTCAATGAGATACGCCGTCATGCTTGAACGCCTGCCCGACGAGGAAGGAATGCCGGGCTACTACTACGCTCACGTGCCTTCCCTGAGCCTGACCACCCACGGTCCCGGCATGGAGGGAGCATTGGAAGCCGCTCGTGATCTGGTGTCCCTCTGGATCGACGAAAAACGTGCGCATGGGGAACCCGTGTCCGCCCAGTCCGAAGCCGTGCTGGCAAGCGTGGAGGTGGCCTAATGCCGCACAAAGCGAAAGAAGTGCTGCGCAAGCTGAAACGGCCCGGTTTCGAGGAACGGCGGCAGAGTGGCTCCCATCTCGTTCTGCGCCATCCGGATGGAAGGCAAACCTACCTGCCGATGCACACGGGGGATGTTCCCACCGGAACTTTCCGTTCCATCCTCAAACAGGCAGATCTCAGCGAGGACGAGTTCATGGATCTCTAGTCGCGTGGCCCGTACTCACAGGCACCTCTGGCAGAAAGGCGTCAGCCTCGGCAACCTGATGCAAGCGGCGAACCTCGCGATGCGCGGTCGCCGCAGCCTCGCCCCGGTCGCCGGATTTTTCGCCGAGTGGGAACTCGAATGCGTGAACCTCGCCGAGGAGCTCGAGAACGGCAGCTACAAGCCCGGCACTTACCGCTATTTGAATGATCAACAACACGCCCACGAACGAGAACAACAACGTGGGGTTTCGTGTCGCTAGGCTCCTGGCCCGCCCCAAGGAGACGTGGGGCGTCAGTCAGGTCTGAAACGGCCAGATCCGCAGGGGTGGTGAAAAGCCCCTGTGGCCGCGCCGTCTCGGGGACCAGCCCTGTGTCCTGAGCGGATTGAAAACTCCGGTCGAATAAGCCAAAGCACCTGAGGCGGCGGGTAGCGCAAGCGAAGGCCGTCTCCGGTGCATGGCTCGTTACAAGTGCATTTTCATCACTCCTCTGGCGACCGGTGATCGCCGCCACGCCGCTTTGAAGTAAAACCAAGAAAATTTCCATTTACGGCTTGCCAGCCCCCCGCGCTCTGCTAAATCACCCGCCCCGCGGAGTCGCCGGAGCAATCCGGACACCCTCTCGTGGTCACGCGAAATCACGCACATCATGGCACGTATCCTAGGCATTGAAATTCCCAATGAGAAGCGCATCGAAGCTTCTCTGCCCTACATGTTTGGCATCGGTCGCCCAACGGCGGCGAAGATTCTTGAACACGCGGGGATCGACCCAAACATCCGCACCGGCCAGCTCAGTGAGGAACAACTCGTCCGCATCTCGCAGGTGATCCAGGCGGAAAACATCATGGTGGAAGGCGACCTCCGCCGCGAACGCCAATCCCAGCTCAAGCGCCTCACCAGCATCAACTGCTACCGTGGCATCCGCCACAAGCGCGGATTGCCGGTCCGTGGCCAACGCACCCGCACCAATGCCCGCACTCGCAAGGGCAAGAAGAAGACCGTGGGCGTTAAGAAGTAATTTTTTGAATCATGTCTGAAGAAACCAACCAAGAAGCTGCCGTAAAGCCGGCAGTTGAGCCCGTAGCAGCTCCAGCACCCGCCACCACTCCTGCTCCTGAAGCGGCCGCCTCCACTCCAATTGGAGAGGCACCGAAGAAAGAAGCCAAGCGCGACATCTTCGCCGAAATCGGCGGAGGCGAGGAAGAGATCAAGATTCACAAAGCCAAAGGCTCCAAGAATATCACCCGCGGCATCGTCCACGTGACTGCGACTTTCAACAATACCCTCGTCAGCGTGACCGATCCAAGTGGCAATGCCATCGGATGGTCCAGCGCCGGCAAGATGGGTTTCAAGGGTTCCCGGAAAAGCACGGCTTATGCCGCTCAGGTGGTTTCCCAAGACGCCTGCCGCCAAGCCATGGGACACGGCCTCAAGGAAGTCGATGTCCGCGTCAAGGGTCCAGGCTCTGGCCGCGAGTCCGCCGTGCGTGCCGTCCAAGGTCTCGGTCTTGAAATCCTCTCGATCCGCGATGTGACGCCGATTCCTCACAACGGTTGCCGCCCGAAGAAGGCCCGCCGCGTCTAATCCAACTCTCCCAGAAATTTCCTTATGGCACGTTACACAGGTCCACGCGCAAAGATCAGCCGCCGCTTCGGTGTCTCCCTCTTTGGCCCATCCAAGGCATTTGAACGCCGCAATTTCCCACCCGGCCAGCACGGCGTCCGTGCCGGTCGTAAAAAGAAGAGTGAATACTCCGTCGCCCTCGGCGAAAAACAGAAGCTTCGTTTCCAATACGGCGTGCTCGAAAAGCAGTTCCGCGGTTACTACGAAGAAGCTGCCCGCCGCCGGGGCGTCACCGGTGTCATCCTTCTGCAACTCCTTGAGTGCCGCCTCGACAACGTGGTTTACCGCGCCGGTTTCGGTAACAGCCGCCAAGCTGCCCGTCAATCCGTCAACCACGGCCACATCCTCGTGAATGGCCGCACCGTTGACATCGCCAGCTTCCAAGTGAAGCCCGGCGACGTGATCAAAGTCGGTGGCAAGCCATCCTCGCAACAGTTAGTGAACCGGATGACCGACCTCACGCAAGCCATGCCCATCAAGGACTGGCTCACCGTGGACAAGGACAAGCTGGAAGTCACCGTCACCCGCATCCCGGATCGCGCCGATATTGATCCGCTCGTCAACGAGCAGCTCATCGTCGAGCTTTACTCCCGCTAATTCCGGCAGCCGCCGAAATCCAGTTTTCACAAACCGCCCGGACGCAAGTCCGGGCGGTTTTGTTTCTAACTGACCGCGAAATTTATTTCGCCTGTGGTTTTCGTCCAGCGCCCTCGTCATCTTTATCACGCGCTTTGCCTTTTCGCGCCGCCTCTGCGGCGGCCTCGTTCGTGACACCCTGCGGGTTCTTCGCGCCGGGTTTGCCGCGTTTCGCCTCGTTGATCGCCTCACGAAGCCGCGCCGCGCGGGCGGCTTCGTTAGATTCGGGTTCGTTCTGAGCACTCATGGCTTGCAAGTTATCCCCTCCTCGCTTGCTTCACAAGTGCTGCGATCTGGCCACTCAGCGAGCGTGCTTTCGGCGAAAAATCTGCCGCAAGCCGCTGGGATTCCCAAGGGCGGAATCTTAGACGGTCAGCATGGTCGCCAGCAAAGTAGCTGCTGCGGCCGATGAATCCTTAAATACATTGGACTTCAGTCCGTTCTTCAACCCGGCGGATCGGACTGAAGTTCTCGACTACTTTTCCCCTCACGGTCGATACGCGTGCCTATTCCGCAGCACCGATTCGAACACCGGCGGCGGATGGCAGATCCGCGCGATGAGATCATCCCAGATTTCCTGGCCCTTGAGGAGTTCCACCTCGATCCGCAGGAAGACCACCGGCACGTCGATGGACTGGGGGCGCGGAAATCTAACCGCGTCCTTCTCAGTGGTGACGATCAGCTCCATGTCGCGCTCGACGCAGCGCTGCATGAAATGCTCTACCTCCCGCCGCGAGAACCGATAGTGATCCGAAAAACGCCGTTTGATTTCCACCCGCGCGCCGAGTTTTTCCAGCGCCCCCTCGAACGTCTCGGGCGTGGCGATGGCGCTGATCGCACCGACCCACTTGTCTTTGAGGAAATCCAACGGCTGGCGTTCCCGCGTGAAGACATCCTCCAGATAGATCGGGCCGTGGGCGCATTCCATGATCTCCGCAGTCCGGTTGTATTTCCGGATGCGGGAAACTAACGCTTCGTTAGAACTGCCATCGCACTTGGTGATCAGGATGTAACTCGCCCGCCGCAGGTTTTTCGGCGGCTCGCGAAGGGTGCCGCGTGGGAGGAGAGCCTCGGTCCCGAATGGCGAGCCGGAGTCGATGAGCACGATGTCGATGGAGTGCGCGAGGTCGAGATACTGCATCCCGTCGTCGAGCACGAGCGTGTCTGCACCGAGTTGGCCGACGGCGAACAGCCCGCCTTTCACTCGGTTTTTGTCCACCACCACCGCCACGCCATCGAGGTTTTTCGCCAGCATGAACGGCTCGTCACCGGCGAATTTCGAGTCGAGCAACAGCGCACTCCCGGTCGAGACCACCTTGGGCATCCGCTCGCCGGGGATCGCATTCCCCTGCTTGTCCTGCCACTTCTGCGGGCGGTCGAGTTTCTTGCTTTTGTAGCCGCGCGAAAGGATCGCCACGCTGCGCCCGCGGTCGCGCAAGG
>JAYTEI010000141.1:0-1604 GCA_043735445.1 Akkermansiaceae bacterium
AGGTTTCTGGGATTCTTCCGCTCCTGCCATCCTACTCCGCCCGAAGGTCTGATTTTATCCCAAATTCCCTTAAGTTAGTGCCATTCAGGACTGACCCGATAAGATCACCCTGCCGGAAATGCCTAACATTCCCACCACCAGCACGCAACTCGTCGCCGGGCGCATGGGCCGTGCCGTCTTCGGCAGCGGTCTTGCATTTGGCAATGGCAGCGGCATGGGCGGCGGCGGCATGGGCGCGGGCGGTGCAGGCCTGACCATGTTTGGAACGCGCGGCGGCGCGGGTCTAACCGGCACGTTTTACGATCTCAAACAAACCCGGGACGGCAAGCCTTCGTCGATTAATACCGTCGAGGGCCTTGCGAAGCAGTTAAGCCAGTTCACCCACGGAGGTTGGAACCAGAGATACCTCGACAAGTTCTTCAAAGCGCCGACCACACTCCGCGCAACGCACCTCATGATACCTTATGTCTCATCGGAGGAGGCGCCTGATGCTTTTGGTGTGAAGAAATTTGTCCAACCTTCCCTATGGATGGTGCATTACAGAGGCCGTGTCTCCCCGCCGGAAAGCGGCACCTGGCATTTTGTGGGCGGCGGCGACAACTTCGTGATCGTCCGTATCAATGGTAAAGTCGTTTTAGACTGCGGTTTTCCCCAATACGACGACGCCACGGACTTCACCGCTGCCACCAAATACACCTATCAGGGATTTCAAATCGGGGATGGGAGCGGTACTCCCGGCGTCCCTGGAGGCGTCCCTGGCGGCTTTGCCGTAGGCGAGTCCATGAACCTGCAGGCGGACAAGTCATATGACATGGAAATGATTATCGGCGACGATGGCGGGCTGATGTTCTTCACCCTTCTGATCGAGAAACAAGGCGTCCAGTATGAACGCGATGGCTCGGGTAATCCGATCCTTCCGCCTTTCCGCTTGGGCAAGGTGGAACTGCCCAAAGGCAGTCAACCGCCCTATCGACCCGACGGTCCGATCTGGCATGCACAGTCTGACGGTGGATCGACTCTCAATTTAAAGGGGGGCAGGTAAAAAGAATTCAATTCCCATTAGGAGTGAAGGGATGGATACGGCCGGAGGCGAATCACCCTTCCTCGTCGTCAGCTATTACGACGAGTCATCCTGTGGTCACCCCGCGCCGCTGGATCTGAAGTCCCTCCGATGGCGCGATGGGGGAGGGCCGTTGAGTTTCTGGAGAAGCAGCTGAAGTAATCCCCGTCGCTGAAGTGCAGTTTCTCGGCAATTTCCTTCATCTGTAAATTCGTGTTGATCACTTGCTATACGGCTACCAAATTTGTCGCAAAAGTCTATGGAATTTGACGATTTGTCCATGGAAATTCCGCTGCATCCGTGGCATGTTCCACGTCTCATATCGTAGGTACAGGACAATGCAACCCACTCCACTGAAGCTGCCCCATCATAAACTCCACAGAAAACCCGTCATCATGAATCCCTCGTTCCATATCCGCCGCGCGCTCGCCGCCGGCTTCATCGCCCTCGCCTTCGCGTCATTCACCGTCGCCGTTTCAGCGCAAATCGTGGTTTCCGGTGAGACCAATAACGACACCGGCTTCACGGTTTCATCCACCGATCT
>JAYTEI010000142.1:0-3735 GCA_043735445.1 Akkermansiaceae bacterium
TCGAGAAACGAACATGCCGCCGCGCGGATTTTTTCGATCTCGTCGTCGCGGTAGGATTGTTTCCCCTCGAAGGCCCAGACCGTTCCGGGCCAGGCGGGATCGTCCGATGAACGACCGATGATGTGAATGTGCATCTGCCGGACTTGGTTGCCGATGCAGCCGAGGTTGAGCTTTTCCGGCTGGAAATGGCTGGCGACAAACTCGGAGACGCGGCGCATGGTGGTCATGGTTTCGTGGAATGGAGCGGGCGGAAGCTGGTGCAAGTCCTCAATGCCCTCGACCTCGGGGATAAGGATGAACCAAGGAAAGAGCGCGTTATTTTTCAGAAGGAGTCGGCAAGTGCCGAGCCGACCGAGTTCGATAGCGCCTGCCGCCAGCCGCGGGTGAATTACGAATGCCATGCCGTAAGACTAAACAAACCGATCTCATCCTGTCACCTCATCGGCGGATTGATTTTAGATTTTTTCTAAGGAACTCGTTTTGCGAGTGTCTTCCCATGGAAGCCCAACTTCAAAACCTAATTCCGATGAACCCAATCCATAACTCCCCACCCGTCCCAGCGCACCGCTCGACTTGGCAAAAACTTGGCGGCAGTTCGCTGTCCATTTCGCTAATCTTCCATGGCGTGCTGGTGGTCATCGGGGTGATTTGGGTCTTTCAAATCATCCCCAGACCCGAGCCTAAGGCCGTGAGTTTCCTCGGGAAATCGGGCGGAAGTTCTCCGGCGTCCGAGGTAAAAGTGAAGCAGAGCGTCCAAATGGCGCAGTCCGCGATGGCACGAGTCGCCGCGCTTGATGCCGTTAGTCCGGTGGTGCTTGCCGAGCCTGCGGCCATGACACAGATGGTTGCGCTGGGAGCACTCGGCCGCGGCGGGGGGCCGAAGGGCTTGGGAGAGAAGGGCAGAGGTCTGGGTCTCGGCGATGGGTTAGAGATCGGCGTTAGCGACGGGATGGGCACCAAGAGTCCCTTCGGGATGGTCACCCCCGACAAGGGTGCGCTCACCGGCACCTTCTATGATCTCAAGCAAACGAGCGACCGCCAGCCGACTCATGTGACCGACGACGAGATGCGGACCGAGCTGAAGGCCATTGTTAGAAGTGGGTTCAAGGAGAGAGCTTTCAAGAAGTATTTCAAAGCACCACGCACCCTCTATCAGACCAAGTTGCAGATTCCGATCCAGTCGGCGGATGGAGCGCCGGCGGCATTTGAATGCGACAAGGAAGTGCAGCCAAAGCGCTGGATCGTCGTCTATCGGGGGGCCGTCCAAGCGCCCCGGTCGGGGCGCTACCGTTTCGTCGGTGCTTGTGACGACGTCATGGTGGTGCGGTTTAACAACCGCGCGGTCTTTGACTACGGCTATACCATCGCCGGCGTTGGTGCCACTAACTACGGGCGTTCGGTTGAGATGAGTGGTGCTACCCAAAACAGTGAGTTGGCAAAAGAGATCCGCAAACTAACACCCATGCGCCTGCCGATTTCATTCTACAAATACACGCAGACTCCCACCTACAATCAACACATCGGTGGCATGGCCATCGGCCCAGAGTTCGACGCGAAAGCAGGCCAGACTTATCCCATCGAGATCCTGATCGGAGAAATCCCCGGCGGTTCTTTCGGCGTCTCACTGCTGATTGAGGAACTAGGAGTGAACTATCAGAAAGACCCTGGTGGTGCGCCGATCCTGCCCTTGTTCCGCCTCGACCATTCATTGCCCAACCCCGATCTGAAGGGCGAGGCACCGCCCTTCGACCCCACTGGCGTGCCGTGGAAATCTGTCCAAACCAGCGTGAAGTCGGACATCTGAGACGCGCCAGAGTCATGGCGCTTGAAAGTTTTTCCGCCACCCTGACACTCCGGCCATGCGCTTCCTCATCCCTCTGCTCTCGCTACTCTTACTGGCCATCGCCCGCGCGGACAACGCTCCGCTCGATGCCTGGCTCAAGCGCCAAGTTTCTATCACCACACTCGATGCTGGGTTCACCCAGGAACGCAAGCTGCCTGCCTTGAAAAATCCCACGACCACTCTCGGCCATTTGTCATTTTCGAAGCCCGACAAAGTTCGTTGGCAGTTAGGTGAGCCGATCGAAACGCTCGCGGTATCTGACGGCACGACGCTCACGCTGATCGAAACCGCCAAAAAAACCGCACGCCAGACGAGTGTGAACTCGCCCCAGGCCGCGCGGTTTTCGTTGCTTACGGGACGGGCTTTCCAAACGCCGGAATCGTTCTATCAGGCGTTCGAAGTCATCGAATCCCGGGTGGAATCGGGTATCTATCAATACACGCTCAAGGCCAAGGATCGCCAGGTCCGCGCGCAAATCCCCTGGATTTTCCTAGATATCGATCCGGAGAAAAATGAGCTCCGAGCGATGGAAATGGAACTCAGCGACAAGTCACGGCTACGCACGGTTTTTAGCAATCCCCGCTTCAATCTCAAGTTGGACGACTCACTATTTAAGCCAGATCTAACCGGGTATGAGGTAAAATGACGCTCACCGCAGTAGTGCGCTGGCCGTCCACAGCATCGGCGACTGGCCGTGCAAATCCCCTGCGGTTCTCGGGCGGTCGTTGTAGAACTGCTCTGAAAAACCCTTGTTGGTGCCGACGCAAACCTCGCGAAGATTAGCGTTTTCATCGAGCAACCCGACGAGCGCCAGCCACGCTTTGCGGGCGGGCAGGCCGTAGGTTTTCCCGTCCAGCCAACCGTTCTTCACACCGGTGACCATCGAGAAAGTAAACATCGCAGTGCCGGAGCTTTCCGGCCACGACTCGGGTTTATCGATGAGCTGCCGCCACATGCCGTTGTCCATTTGGTTTGCCAGCAGACCCGCCATCAGCTTGCGGTAGCCTGCTAGAATCGCCGCACGCCGTGGATGATCTTCGGGCAACGTGCGCAACAGCTCCGCCGCTCCCGCTGCCATCCAGCCGTTGCCGCGGCCCCAGAAGAAATGCGCGTTGGTGCCGTGATAGAACAGGCCGTTAGGCTCCTGCATCTTGTCGAAATACGCGGTCATGGTCAGCGCGGCGCGGTCGAGATACTTGGCATCGCCGGTGGCGCGGAAGGCCTGGGCCTGGACCAGCGGGATCATGTACATGTCGTCGATCCAATAGCGGGCTTCGGCAGTGATTCCGTCCGGCGTGGTCTTCTCCCATTGGGCATCCGCGAGGCTCAGGCCCAGGGCCTTGCACCGAGGGTCTTTGGTCTGGAGAAAAATTTCCAACGGCACGGCTCCGAGCACGCGGTAATCGACGTGGGCACCGCGGTTGATCTTTTGCGAGCCGGGTTCGGTTAGGAATGGCTCGAAGTTGCCGACGAGGCGGCCGGTGAGATCCTTGTCATCCGTGAGCTTCGCGACGGTTAGTGCGCCATACCAGGCGATGACCTCAGGGTAGATTATCCCGAGCGAGGCTTTCTCCGGGGTCGTTTCAAAACGGAATTTCCGGGGAAGGAAATTCTCGGCCACGCGCTTGCCAACCTCAGCGGGCGAAGCTCCGTCCGGCCAATCCGAAAAATATGCGGGTTTCGACGTTTCAGCAGCCAATGGCAGGGCCAACGCGGCAGCCAGCAATGGTGTTAGAAGAAAAGTTTTCATAGTGGTTATTTGGTAAGAGTCACCTCGACTGCAACGGGTGATGCCAGGCCTTGGGCGAACTCGCTCACGTGCTGTTTCCACGCATCCGCGTCGGTGAAGCGACCGGCCTTGTCCCAGCAGAAGCCTGCCCAGTAGGTCGCGA
>JAYTEI010000143.1:0-3732 GCA_043735445.1 Akkermansiaceae bacterium
GTTGAGTTACTAACATTCGCAGAAAGTGAGCCACGCGGATCGCTGTTTTTAAACAGATAAGCCACTGGATCACTAATAAACATTTCATGCCAGATACCGATGCCCATGGGCGCACCTTCCTCGGAGTTGACCGGCTGGCTACGCAAGTACTCTTGGTCGAGCCGCATGTCGAGGACATGGCATTTTCCCAGCCAATTTACGATGAATGAGGCTGGGCCTAACTTAAATGGTAAGATATGCAATCCAGGCTCGTCGATGGTGGCTAAAACTTTTCCGAATAGGACATACACATTGCACTGGCGCTCGTGGACAATCGCATACAGTCCCAACATCCGGGCGATCGCGAAGAAGATGGGGAATGCGATGAAGCATGCCACAAAGCTGATACCGACGGTGATGAGGAAGTTCATTTGTTGGATTCCACGAATACTTGTTGGGCTTTTTCAAACAGGGCGAGACGGACATTGCGGACGTAGGCGCGGAGAGCTTGGCTGCCACGGCTTTTCAAGTCCATCAACTGCGCGGCCATCCGCACCAGTGGCTCAACTTCGGCCAAGGCGCACAGCGTTTCGATCTCCACAGCGCGCCGGGATTGCACGATCTTTTGGTCGGCGGACGCTTGGGCGAGACTGATATCGGAGGAAACCTGGTTGTAAGCGGTGTTAATCGCCGCCAGCGCGGACTCCACTTCCGGCGGCGGGTCGATGCTGGTGATAAGAGTTGCATCAAGGACAATGCCATATCTAGCAGCAGACGAGATACACTCGCTGTCCATGTGTTCATTGAGGTCGCGCAGGTTCTTCCGCAGATCATTGATGGAAATACCGATGACCGCCACATTCTCCGGCATCCCCGCTTCCGGCGGTGCCACGGGTGCTTCGAAGTTAGCGATGCGCTCGCGCAGCACCGACACGAAGTAACCCATGACATGGGCGTAGGGATTCTTGATGCCGAAGATAAATGCATATAGATTTCGCTCGGCCACGCGGAATCGAATTTGGCCAGTTAGGCCGGTGTTGAGCTGGTCCTTAGTCACTGCTTCTAACATGGTGCCATTGTAGTTGGCGGTCGAGTCCTCTGGATCCCACGCCATGTTGACGGTCTCGGTGGCAATCGAGATCTTATGAATTTTTTCCCACGGCCATTTGAAATAGGGGCCCCCCGGTGGGATCACCCGGACTTGCGGATAGGAGTAGCGGTTCTTCTGATCGTCAGTGAGAGTGTCCGCGATCGGGTCTTCGCGGGTTGTGAGTTTACCGACCCGTTCTGCGCGGCCGAAGCTGGTTTTCACCGCGCGTTGGTTTTGATCGACGGTGTAGATCCCGGCGACGAGGTAACGCATGAGGAACCAAAAGATGAAACCGAAGATGCAGCCGAGGATGATGGACATGGCAGTTAGTTTGAACTCTTCGCAGGCTTGTGGGGATCGCCTGTCCTGCCAAGGATATTCGGGTGACGAAGCGTGCGTTGCGGCCCTTTCCAGCTTGCCATGAGATCATTTTGGCCTAGCGTCCCCGCAGATGGCTGTCCTTGAAAAATCGCGGGTGATCTCGCCCGCAACGCCCCCGCTGCAAGCTGGCGACTCGTTGACGCGGACAGAATTCGAGCGTCGCTATGCCGCCATGCCCCACTTGAAAAAGGCGGAACTCATCGAAGGAATTGTTTATATGGCGTCCCCAGTTCGCGCATCCGTCCACGGTATCCCTCATGTTGATCTTGCAACTTTGCTGCGCGTTTATGCCACCCGCCATCCCGGCTTGATCGTGGCTGACAATTCCACTGTCCGTCTCGACACCTTTAATGAACCTCAACCCGATCTGCTTCTGATGCGGGAAAACGGCCAGGCAACTATAGATGCCGAGGGCTATATCAATGGTGCCCCTGAGTTAATTGCTGAGATCGCCGCCACCAGCGTTTCTTACGATCTCCATCAGAAAAAGCGCACCTATCTCCGTGCCGGTGTGCAGGAGTATCTTGTCTGGCTAACCGATGAAAACCGCCTGATTTGGTGGCAGTTCAAGGACGGTGAATTCATAGAAATTTCGCCGGATGCAGAAGGTATTCTAACCAGTCCGACGTTTCCGGGCTTGGTGATCGATTCCACTGCGCTCACCTCGGGCGACCTTGCGCAAGCGTTGGCCCAGTTGGCTTGAACGCCGGGTGCTGGAGAAAATATTTCTTCTAAGTAAACTGCGGATGGCGTGTCATAGTCGCTGTGATGAAAACTTTGGCTTGGATCTGCCTCGTCGCCGCGTTTGCGCAACTCAATCTCATGGCTCAAGACCCGGATGCCCTTCGCAAGGAACGCGACAAGCTTGCCGAGCGCGGTCTGTGGCGGGATGCCGTGAATTTCTATGAGGAAAAATTGTCGCCGCTCTCGGATGAGGGTTCAGGGTCGGATCTTGCGCGAGCGACCGAGGCTCTCAGGCGGCTAAATGCGTGGAAGGAATTCGACGGACTCGTTGAACGCGCGATTTCCTCGCACCCGGCTAACGCCTCACTTCTCACGGCGGCTGCGGAGATCTATCGGCTCGCGCCGCATTCTGGACGCATCATCGCCGCCGAGTTCGAGCGGGGTGGGGGAGGCAGCTATGGCAGAGGGAGATTTGATGGAACTGATGATTCGACCGCTTCCGCAGGACAGACGGTGGCCACCGGATACCGGGATCATGTTAGGTCGTTGCAGTTGTTACGGGCAGCCGTCCTCAAGCAGGCGTCGGCCGCAGAAGGCATCCTCGCTTGGCGGGAAATGGCGGCGGTTTTTATGCAAAATGAAGCGTGGAAAATGCAAACCCTCACGCCGTTAGAGAATCTCCCCGAGTGGGGCGAACCAGGACCGGAAGGCGGCACGGAAGGTGCGCCATGGATTGCGGATAGCCCGGTGTTGTATGAAGTCCCTGCCTCGTGGGAGGCTACGAAATGCGACGGCGAGCGCTGGCGATTTGCCCTCGCGGAGCAGGCCCGCTTGAGCCCCGAGGCTGACATGGTGGCGGTGATGATTTCCGAGCGGGCGAAATTTTCCCGCTCTCAATTCGGCACCGAAACTCTCTCTTCCTATGGTTGGTGGCGGCAGCAGGATCCTGATAATGCGAAGGGGATTCTCGAAATGGACACGCTCGCCGAAGATGAATGTTTGGCCAAAACTTCTGATGGTGTCCGTCGGTTCAAACTACCTGCGGAACATCATTTCATCGCGCTCTATCAGTCGATCCTTGATAATAAGTTGGTAGGCGGCACAGCGGGTGACGCCCTCGTAGATGGTTTTCTCAATCGTCGCCAATATGACAAGGCTCGCGAGGTGCTTGATCTAACCATCGCCAAACACGGTCCGGGAGATAGCGATTCGCGGAAGAAGCTCCTCAAGCAAATCACTGGCAATTGGGGCCGCTTCGAGGCGGCGGAAACGGTGGCAGCCGGGGTGAAACCCAAGCTGCCGTTGGTGTTTCGAAATGCCTCGAAGATTACTCTAACTGCCGAGCCGGTAGATATGGACGCGGTGGTGAATGACACCCTCGCCTATCTAAAAAGTAACCCGCGTGAACTCGATTGGCAGCGCCTCAATCCCTCGCAGATCGCCAGTCGGTTAATCGCTGGTGATGCCGCGAAATTCCTCGGCAATCCGGCTGCGAATTGGACTGCGGACCTCACCCCGCGAGATAAGCACCGCGACACTCGCGCTGACCTTGAGGTGCCACTCGATCAAGCCGGCGCGTGGTGGATCACCGGCGCTGT
>JAYTEI010000144.1:0-8183 GCA_043735445.1 Akkermansiaceae bacterium
CCGTGAAGTTGTAGGTGATCGTGACATCGCCCAAGACAGAGGCTGGATCGATGGCGACCGCCGCACCGCCGATCGCGGCTGTGTTGAAACCTTGGACACCGCCAGCATCGATTGCGTAAGTGCCTGTTCCTTGATAGCCGCCGAACGCCCCGGAGTAGACGTCTTTGGTTTGACTGGTGGAGGTCTGGCCAAAAGTGGTTCCGTCGTAATCCGGACCGGTTGTCTGGACTCCGGGACCGTCGCCATCATCTGCTCCAACGGTTGCGGTGTAACTTGAAGTTGCGGAAACGCCGTTCCCAATCGCGGTGAAGCTAGCGTCAACCAGTCCGACCGAGCTGGTCAAATTGATCGTGACCGATTGGCTGATGTTTCCCGAGGCAGGCGTGGCCGATTCGTTGTCCACGAACAGGGAGCCGCCGTTTTTGGTCACATTGGTGGTGATCGTGATGCTGGTCAATGTTCCCAGCGCGGTATCGAACTGATTGAACGTCAGTGGCGCAGTGCCGCTTGGAACGAACGAGAAGTTCTGCGTTTGGATGATGGTGGCTGCTGAACAGACGCCCGCAAGGGAAGCTGCCAGAGTAAAAATATGGAGTGCTTTCATGAATTAGGAAATAGAAACAGGGTGTTTAGTTTGGAATGTCTGATAATCTTTAAATCAAAGAATTCAGGTGGTCGTGCTTCTAACTATAGATCGAACCCGAGGTGGCAAGGAATTTTTGGCCGAAATCATGCATTTTGAATTTATGGCCTTAAATTTTGGAGATTTACCTGTGGCTGGAGCTTGGGTTTGGACTGTGAAGCCCACGCTGCTCAATCCGGTGATCGAGGAAATCGAGAGGAATCCCGTTTCGGAAAAGGACCGCAGAGGAGGATTCACCCACCATCAGCGCGTCGAGCTGGAGCGTCGTAAAGCGCGGGACCATTGAACGGTTTTTCCGGTGGTTGAAATGCCTGTGGCCCTGCCGCCACTGGCTGGCGAAGTGCGAGGACGGCACCGCGACGAGCTTCCGACCAAGCGCATGATGGAAACACTGCGGTTCTGGATGATGGGCTGGGCCACCGACTGCGAACTTGCCGCAGCCCTCGGTCCCGCGAGAAACCGGAATCGAGGTCAACTGGCGGGAAGTTCCAGTCCCGACTCCATCAACCACCGGTGCGCGGGGGACGCGGCTTCTTTTTGCTGTCTGGAGTGACGTCGCGCATGGCGCTGCCACCTTGGGTTTTCGCCTTCTGCATCTCGGCCTGGCGTTCGGCCATGCGTTGGACGAAGCCCTTTTTCTCGCTGGTGGTGCGGGCTTTGAGTTCGGGTTCGGGAACCTTGCTCATCAGGTAAGTTTGGCCGATGGAGAAGATGTTCTGAGTGGTCCAGTAGAGGGCGAGCGCGGAGGCGAAGTTATAACAAAAGAAGAAGAACATGAAGGGCATGAACATGATGATCTTCTGTTGCATGGGATCGCCGGTCTTGGGCGTCATGCGGATTTGCAGGAAACTCGAAATTGCCATCACGATGGGCAGAATGTTGAGCGGGATGCCACCGAGGAACGAAAGGTGCATCAGCGTGTCCGGCTGGGAAAGGTCGTTGACCCAAAGAAACCCCTGGCCGCGGAGTTCGACGGCGTATTGGAGCATTCGATAGAAGCCGAAGAAGATCGGGATCTGGATGAACATCGGCAGGCAGCCGCCGAGCGGGTTGATGCCGTATTTCTTGTAGAGACCCATCGTCTCGGTGTTGATCTTGTTAGGATCATCGGCGTATTTTTCTTTGATCTTGGCCATCTCGGGCTGGAGCTTGGCCATCCGTTTCATGGTGTGGGTGGACTTGGCGTGGAGCGGCCAGATCACGATGCGGACGGTGACGGTTAGAAGAATGATGGCGAGACCCCACGACCAGTTCTTGGCGAGATCGTCGAGCAGGAGGTGGTATTTGTTGAGCAGGAAATTGAGGGTGCGTGAAACGATCGAGAACCAGCCGTATTGCATGACATCGCCCCAGCCATCGCCCCAGGCCTTGTCCATTTTTCGAAGCATCGTGTTATCCTTCGGCCCGACGAAGACGAGATATTTGAGGGTTTTGGGTTCGCCGGGGTTGAGGGTGGTGGAAGGCAGTTGGAGACCGGCGCGGACGGAGGTGACCGTTTTTGAGTTGTCATGCAGGTTGACTTTGGAAGATTTTGCCCAGACTTGGGCGGCAGTGGGTTCCTTCACCCGAATGGCGGTGGCGAAGAACTGGTTAGTCACTCCTGCAAATTCCACCGGGTGGTTGCTTGCCGTCTTAAGATTGTCCCGCGTTGACTGGAACCACCACTCCTTGAACGAGCTGTCGCGGAAATTCATACTGCCATTTTCACGCCAGAAAACACCGGTCTGCTGGCCGACTTCTGCCTGATAGGTCGGAGATGACTCGCCAACGAAGAGGCTCCATTGATTTAGGTTGATCGCATTAGCGGCGGCGTTTTCGAGCTTCAGTTCGAAATCCAACAAATACGGCGCACCGGTGGTTTGGGACTCTACCAGCGAGAACGTTTTCTTGGCGATGAGTCCAGACGGGAGCTTGGCGATGAAGACCGCTTTCTTGCCTGCGAGAGACTCGTCGGCCTTGTAGCTGTAGGCGATGTTTTCAAGAGTTTCGCCAGCACCTGCTAGACCGCCGATGGGACCCGCGCCGAAATGGTTGGCCTGAACCATCGCGGTTTTACTGCCGACTTGGAACTGCTTTTTGAACTCGGCGTATTTGATGCCGCCGCCGATGTTGGTGAGGGTGAAAACGACTTCAGGGGTTTCGAGGACGACGGTTTCTTCCTCGGTCGGCGGTGGTGGTGGCTCGACGGTTAGATCCGCGTGGGTCGTGGTGACCGTTTCGGGAGTGGGTTCGAGGGGCTTTTGCAGGGCTTCCTCGCGGGCGCGGATGGCGTCCTGGGTGGCCTTAGTTTTAGTGGAATAGTAGAGATTGGCTGCAAGCAGGCTGCCGCAGAGGGCGAGAATCACCCAGGTTTTACGATCGTACATGGAGGCGTGTTGGAGAGATTAAGAGTGGGGCGTTTCGCGGTGGCAGGCACAGGAATTCTTGGCGGATTCTGGAGTGCCGGGCGACGGGACGGGGTCATAACCGCAGCCACCCCACGGATGACAGCGGAAAATCCGACAAATTCCATACCACGAGCCGAGGAACGGGCCATGGAGTGCGACGGCTTGCAGGAAATAGTTAGAACAACTCGGCGTGTAGCGGCAGCCAGCGGCGGGACCGGCGGTGAATTTCATCATCGGTCCGAGGATCCGTTGATAGAAACGGATCAGGACGCGAATCACGGCGCTGAGAAATCGCGAGATCACGATTTTTCCGCTGGTCGGGGAAACAGGCTGAGCCGGCGGGCTTGTCGCAGCCAGTCCGCCTCGAGTTCGGCGAAGGTGGCCTCGGCACAACCGGGACGGGCGATGGTGACGAGGAAACGCCGGATTTCCACAAAAGCAGGGGCGTGGGCTTGAACCAGCGAGCGGAATCGCCGCCGCAGCAGGCTGCGGTCATGCGCCTTGCCGCTGCGCTTGGTGGTGATGAAACCGGTGCGGATCGTCAGCAGGGTGGGATCTTCGAGCGTGCTCAAAATAACAAACCGGCCAGCTTTCGCCTGACCGGTTTTCTTGACCCGCGCGAAGTCCGCGCGCTGGCTCATACTGCATGTCCGCGGGAGTCGCATGGCTGGGATGCTGTGCTCCCGGACACCGCCGGGGCAGGGCGTCAGTTGCCGTGCTGCGTCGTGTGACGGCTGTATTGAATCTCAACGCCCTTCGGCACGAGGCGGCTGCGGCCCTTTTGGCGGCGGCGGCGGATGATGTCGCGGCCGGATTTAGTGGCCATGCGTGCCCGGAAGCCGAATTGGTTTTTCCGTGTGCGCTTGGATGGCTGATAGGTGCGTTTGCTCATGGCGTGGGCCTCAAATAAAGGTTCGTGGTCCGACCGGGGTCCGGCTCGGGGCGCGAACTCTAGGCACCGAATGCGGGTTGTCAACCCGGCAATGCCCGCAATTTCAGATTTTTTCTGGAGCGGAAAATCCGCTGCAATGATCGAAAATCCGAAGCCGTATCCACGCGATGCGATGCCTGTGGCTGATACTTCTGAGCCTGCCAACTTGGGCAACCGCTTCACCGCAGGCCACGACATTCGACGCGGCGCGGGCGGTTCTTGAGGTCCACTGCTTGGAATGCCACCGCCAGGAAAAGGCCAAGGGCGATTTGGTTTTCACCACGCGCGAAGGAATGATCAAGGGCGGCGAAGGCGGGACGGCGATGCTGCCGGGCAGTGCGGCTGACTCTGAAATGATCAAACGAGTCCGCCTAGCAGCCGACGACGAGGAACGCATGCCGCCCGAGAAAAAGGGTGAGCCTCTATCAGCCGGGGAAATTACGGCGCTCAGTGAGTGGATCGAAGCAGGAGCGCCATGGCCCGCAGGCGCAGTGTTAGCAGCCAAGGCGAAAACGGCATTGCCGCGTTGGGATGCCTCGCCGGACCCGCAGATTTTGTCGATCGAAGCATTTCCCAAAAACGTCGCGCTCGAAACGGCGGCGGATTTCCACCGGCTCATCGTGATCGCCCATTTCAAAGACGCCTCCACTCACGACATCACTGCGCAGTCGAAACTCACCCTCGCCGATCATTCGTTGGCCCATTTGCTCGGCACCGCGCTCACTCCGAAAAAGGACGGTGCCACCAGTTTGCGGATCGACTACCGCGGACTCACCACCGAGGTGCCGGTGACCGTGAAGGATGCGGAAAAGCCTCGGCCGATTTCCTTCCAGCTCGACGTGATGCCCGTTCTAACTGCCGCCGGCTGCAACACCGGCTCCTGCCATGGCTCAGCGCGGGGGCAGGATGGCTTCCATCTCTCGCTCTTCGGCTACGATCCTAAGGGCGACCATTTCCGCCTAACGACTGAGATGGCCGGGCGCCGGATCAACCTCGCGCTGCCGGAAGAATCGCTGATGCTCACCAAGTCCATCGGCGCAGTCCCGCACACCGGCGGCAAGCTGATGAAGCCAGACAGCCCTTTCTATCAGACGCTGCTAGAGTGGATCCGCCACGGCGCAAATTTCGATGAAGGGGAAATTCCTCGCCCGACTGGCATCGAGGTGCAGCCGAAACAACTCGTTCTAGCCGGCGGCGATGTGCGGGTGCCACTCACTGTCCGCGCCCTTTATTCGGACGGGACGGACCGCGACGTGACGACGCTGTCGAGGTTTTCGAGTTCCAATGACAACTCGGTTTCCATCAATGTCCGCGAAGGACTCGCCGCTTCCAAGAACCGTGGCGAAGCGTTTTTGTTAGCTCGCTTCCACACCTACACGGAAGGCTCGCAAGCCATCGTCGTCCCGGCGGATTTGAAATACACCCGCCCTGAGTTCACCGCCTTTAACTACATCGACACCCATGTCGCGGAGAAACTCAACAAGCTGCGGATCATCCCGTCCGATCTCGCGGACGACGAATCATTCCTGCGGCGCGTCCACCTGGACATCGTAGGAGTTCCACCGACATTGACGGAGCGGGAAAAGTTTCTATCAGACACGCGCAGCGGGAAGCGCGAGGGGCTGGTGGACGAGCTGCTAGGGCGCAAGGAGTTCACCGAGATGTGGGTGATGAAATGGGCGGAACTGTTACAGATCCGCACCTTTAACAAAGACGGCCAGCAGGTTTCTTACAAAGCTGCCCTCAACTATTATCAATGGTTGAGTGAACGCATCGCCGGAAACATGCCATTCAATGAACTCGTCAAAAAACTCCTGTCGGCCAAAGGCGGGACGTTCTCGAATCCAGCGACTAACTATTTTCAAAGTGAAGCAGACGTCTTGAAACTAACCGAGAATGTCGCGCAAGTTTTCATGGGCACTCGCATCCAGTGTGCGCAATGTCACAATCATCCCTTTGATCGCTGGACGATGGATGATTACTATAGCTTTGCCTCATTTTTCGCTCAGTTGAAACGCAAGCCCGCCGAAGATCCACGCGAGCGGGTGATCTACGATGAAGGTGGGGAAATCCAAAACCCGGTCACCAAACAGAACATGATTCCTAAATTCCTCGGTGGCCCGAGGCCCGATCTAGGCGGCCAATCGCGGCGCGAGGCGGTGGCTAACTGGCTCGCCTCGCCGGAAAACCCGTGGTTTGCCAGAAACGTCGTCAACATCGTCTGGGCGCATTTCAACGGCGTCGGCATCGTCGATCCAGTGGATGACGTCCGAGTTTCTAACCCACCGACGAATCCAGAACTGCTCGATGCACTGGCGGAGAAATTCGTTTCCTATAACTATGATTTCAAAATGCTCGTGAAGGACATCTGCACCTCGCGTACTTATCAACTAGCCACTCGCACCAATGAAACTAACGTCACCGACACGCGGAATTTTTCCCACGCAATGATTCGCCGGGTGCGGGCGGAAGTGTTACTCGACTGCATCTCCCAAGTGACCGCCACGCCTAATAAGTTCAAAGGCTTACCGCTCGGCGCACGGGCCGTCCAAATCGCGGATGGTAACACCTCAAACTATTTTCTAACCACCTTCGGTCGCGCCACCCGCGCCACTGTTTGTTCGTGTGAAGTGAAAATGGAACCCAATCTTTCGCAAGCGCTTCATCTGCTGAATGGCGACACCACCCAGCAGCGCATCCGTGACGGCAAGCTGGTAGAGACACTACTTAACCAAAAGAAAACTCCGGCGGAGGTGATCACCAATCTATATCTAACGGTGATGAGCCGTCCGCCCACGGATATGGAAAGTGAGAAACTTCTCGCCGCCGTGGCTGAGGAAAAGGAACCTGCCAAATTGCGCGAAACGCTGGAAGATATCTTCTGGGCATTGTTGAACTCAAAGGAATTTATCTTCAATCATTGAGTGGCTCAAGGGTTCACATTAGTGACCAGCCGGGGAACGATCACCGTAGGAATGAACAGCGGAAAGTAAGGGCGATCGAGTGGGTTCTCCATGGCAGGGGCGACCATCGCGGCGACTTCAGCGTCCTTAGCACCTTCGGCGCTCTTCGCACTCTTCGCACTCTTCGAACTATAACCACCGTCGTCACCGGTGTTAGGATCGAGCGCGGCGAGCAGTGCTTGGACTTCGGCGATGGCTTCCGGCGCTGTGGCGATCGCACATTGAGAAATGATCCTCATGCTTTCCGGCGCAGCGTTGATGGCGGTCTCGACGATGGAGACGACCTGCGCCACATCGGCATTGCTCGCGGTGATCGCCATTTTCACGATTTCACAAGCGCAACTAGGGTTGGCTCCGACTTCGGATTCGACAATTTCGAACACCTTGGAAACATTGAGTTTGATCCGTTGCTCCACCGAGAGTGAGACGGCTTTGCAATCTGCGCCGTCCGCAGCTTGCACAGGCTTGCTAGCTTCGCGGTGGATGGTGGACATCCGCATCAGCCCTGTTTGAAGGCTGTTTGCCTCGATCTCGTAGGGCTGGTTCCCAGCACTAACAGCGACCTTGCGGTGGGTGACAGCGTCTGGAGTTGAATAAGCAGGTTTGCCCTCTGCCAGAGCGCGGCGGGCACTTGCGACCGCCTGCATCACGGATGGGCTGACTAGGGACGAGCCTTCAGCGAAGGTGCGTTTGGGTGTTGCAGCGATGACTTCTACATTTTCGCTGATCTCCGAGGAGTAGGTGGTGCTGGCCGAATTCTGAGCCGAAAGCGTCGCAATCGTGCTGAGGATAAGGGCAACAACCATGTGGGGGGACACGGGTGTTTTCATGGGGGGTGGGGGGAACGGCGGAAACTCCACAGAATTCGTGGATGATGTGCAATACTTGATTATCTAATTTTTTAGAAAATAAACCAGATAATCTCAAATGATTGAAATTAAACGATTTGCAAACTGACGAGCCACGAACTTTTTCAAGACTTAATACTTATTAAATATCTTGGTTGACGTAAGAACCTGACAATTTCCGGATAAGATGGCCTGTGAAGGCATCGACATCAGGGATGTTAGCCCTTGATGCTGCGGCTGCGCCGGCAAACATTGGCGGCGTTCGTGTCACGCGACTTCCCGCTCCATATCCCTTGTTCCGTCCGCACCTTTCAAAAATGATCCCGACTCCTCGTCAAATTTTTGCCAGCTTCGAGCGCGGTGTGATGGATCGCGATGAAATGCATTCCTTGATGGCGCTGCACGCGCACG
>JAYTEI010000145.1:0-3723 GCA_043735445.1 Akkermansiaceae bacterium
ATGTTACCGATCCTCTGTGCAATCCTCATTCCGAGCTGGTGGGCAATCATCCCTGCCAACACCAGTGCTTGCAGATGATGCTCGTTGCTCCTGCGATTGAGGGCTTTACCGAGGTTGAGCGCTTGCTTCCATGCCCGGAACTGGATCTCAACCGCCCAACGGGCGCGGTAGATGGCGGCAAGTTGGCTCACGTCCGCTTGCTCTCGGCTTAGATTGGTCAGCATGAGGTGCCAGCCGTCGCGGATGAGACCTTTCGGACATGGGTTTTTGCCGCAATCCCGTGCTTTTTTGCGACGTTCAGCGCGCCGGGCCGCTGAAACTTCCCGGGCCGCGCGCATGGCGACGAGGCGGCACTTCTTGCCTTGGGCTCCGGCGATGGCATCGAGGTCGATGATGTCTCCCCCGCAGCTTTTGAGGTATTTCTCCAAGCTGCGCCCATCCGCCAACATGACACCGGTGGTCAAAGGCAGGCGGGTGAGCCACCAGGCCTCCCGCTTTTCGATGGCGGTGAACTCGCCGAGGCTGAAGTATCCCATGTCGCGCAATACAAGATCGCCACGCCGGACCTCGCTGACGAACTCCCTGCCGATGGATTTGTCCTGCTCGGTGGCAGCTTGCAGGCTATGGGACACGATGGAACCGGTTAGCAGGTCAAAGGCGAGGTCGATCTTCACCCCGGCGGTCTTTCCATGGTGGTTGCCGTGCGCGGGGAAGGCGTCCGCGTTCGACTTTGGCATGACCTGGCCGGAAGCGTCTTCAATGAGGATGCGTTGAATTCCACTGCTCCCAATGACAGTGGCGGCGGTGCTGTAGCGCTGCTGCATGAGATCACAAAGAACAGCCATGAGGAAGGCGGTGGAGCGGGTGTCGAAGCGTTGGTGAAGGGATTGGCGTGCCATGCCCGGATGGTTCCTGTCCTTGAGGTCGCCTGCGATCTGGTTCAAAGACGCCAGTCCGGTGACCACGGAGCTGAGTAGGGATTGGAGGAAACCGGCGGCGGTGAATTTGCGGGAATGGCGGATGATTAACCGGGTTTGGCTTGCGATCAGACCAAGGTCGGGCAGGCACGGCCTCGAGCGGCCGGCGGGTAAGGCTTTTGACATACCGAGCTTGCCGGCTCGCTCACCAAGTCAATCTTTTATTCAAATTATTTGCGTCTAAATCGCTGAAAAGCAGTCATTTATGCACTAAGCTGACGCGAATGGGTTCGTGGCCAAAGCTACTGGCTAAGTTTTCTTTGTAAGACTCTTTCATTCTCTGTTTCAAGCCGGTTTATCCCGGCGCTTTCACTGGTACCCTTTCGAGACCCTTTCGAGACCTTCGAGGCATCCACGTCACCTGCGATGATCCCGCTGGCGGCGACCGTTTCCGGGAGCAGTGGCCGCTCAAGTTGCCGCCGCAGGCTATGGGCTTGCCGGGCGAGGATTTCCTCCGCGGAGGTTCCCTGTGCTTTGGAAAACCGCCGCAGAAACGCCAGGTCATCATCGGGCAACGTTACCGTGATGGTGCTCATGGGCGGAAGGCTAGACCCAGCGAACCGGGATTTCAAGTATGTTGCTTACTCACCGCTGCCGCTGTGTGAAGTCGTCGGGGGTGCCGGTTGCGGCTAACACCATAAGGTTCAATCCCGGCTAACATGCATTGGAGGGAATTTGATTCGCCGGCCCTGCCTCGATACTTGCCAACCCTCGAGAATCTCCTGAATCAGTAGAAACTCAGCCCATGGGATCAAGGCCGCAGCAGGCATCCCTTGCTCGCCCACAACAGTCTGGTGAGTAATGATCATGGCCGCACCCTAAACGGATGATGCAGTACCGCCAAACCAGATTTCTCCGGGTTCACTGCCCGCTCTCAACCGGCTGGCTCAAAACAAGCTAGTCTGCGGGTCATCCGGCCGGGCGGCGGGCATCGGTGCGCCGATTTTTTCATAGGCTGCGGGCATGGCGGTCCGCCCGCGCGGGGTGCGCATGAGGAAGCCCTGCATGATGAGGAACGGCTCGTGGACTTCCTCAAGAGTGGCGGCGTCCTCGCCGACGGCGACTGCTAGTGAGTTCAGGCCGACGGGGCCACCGCCGAATTTGTAGATGAGAACTTCTAGCAGACGCTTGTCCATTTCATCGAGTCCTTGGGAATCAATCTCGATCATCGCGAGCGCGGCGTCGGCGATTTTTTGGTCGATGAAACCCTCGCCACGGACTTGTGCAAAATCGCGGACCCAGCGGAGCAGGGCATTGGCCACCCGCGGGGTGCCGCGGGAGCGCAAGGCGATTTCGAGGGCACCGGCCCGCTCGATCGGCACGTCCAGCAGGCCGGCCGAGCGCTCGATGATCAACGCGAGTTCGTCGTGGGTGTAGTAATCGAGGCGGTTCGCCAGGCCGAAGCGCGAGCGCAGCGGGGCTGTAAGCATGCCGGAGCGAGTGGTCGCGCCGACCAGGGTGAAGCGCGGCAAGTTGATCTGGATCGACCGCGCGGACGGGCCGGAGTCGATGATGATATCCAGCCGGAAGTCCTCCATCGCCGGATAGAGGTATTCCTCGATGGCCGGATGGAGGCGGTGGATTTCATCGATGAACAAAATGTCGCCCTTCTGGATGTTGGTTAGAATTCCCGCGAGGTCGCCGGCCTTTTCGATCTGCGGGCCGGAGGTCGTGTGAAGCTGCGTGCCGGCGGCGCGTGCGATCAAATTGGCCAGCGTGGTTTTTCCCAATCCCGGCGGACCTGATAGCAGGACGTGGTCGAGCACGTCGCCGCGCTGCTTGGCGGCTTCGAGCATCAGGAGGATGCGGTCCTTGACCTTTTCCTGGCCGATGAATTCGGAAAACGCCGGTGGGCGGAGTGAGACATCGAACGGCGTGACCGGCGCGGCGGTGGTTTGTTGATAGAAATTTTCGGACATCGGGGAAGCGCGGGGATTGGAAACGATGAGGCGACCGGAGAGAAGCGCAGAGTTGCAAGCGAGCTTGTGATCATTCGGAGGAACTGAAAAGTTGGCCGGGTGAAGAACCGGAACAGGCGAATATCGATTGCATTGCTGATTGCGGCGTTGGCGCTGTTCGTGGCGTTTCATGTGCTGCCGGGCTTCACCACAAAAATCCAGGGTGGAAGGTCTGGGCGCGTCTATGGATGGATTTGCGAACTCCACAGGATCTGCTGCGATACCCAGAGGATGCCGTTATTGAAATTTGTTTTCTGAATATTGCACTACTGATCGTGGCAGCACCGTTTTTGACTCAAGTGTGGCTGAAATCTCGGCTCGCTTGGTGGTTTGCAACGGCCGTCAGCGGCTTGGTTGCGGGAGGTAATTTGGGGATGCTTTTGGTCAACAACTCTATGCCGGATCTGGGTTCGGGAGGGTGGTGCCTATTGATCGCCTTGATCCTGAATTTCATTGGGCTTCTGCTGGCGCGGCCCCAGTGGCTGAAAAAGTCGGGGCTTCCATTTCCTCCAGAAAGCCACTCGGCGGTTTGAGAAGCGGAGGATCGGAAATTCCAGCGGGTGCCTGGGAAGATTGCGGCTCGCCATCTGCCACCGCCCTGCCATGGTCCGGTCATGGCTTTTCACACCGATGGCATCCACATTGCCAGCACTTCGCGCGGCGAGGTTATGTGGCGTTCGGTGCCGATGGAAGAGGCGGATCGCGATTTCGATCTCCATTTCTGGCAGTCTCAGCCGCCAGCCGCTCGCTTCGCAGCGGCATGGGATCTGGTGCAAACCGCTTGGGCC
>JAYTEI010000146.1:0-3723 GCA_043735445.1 Akkermansiaceae bacterium
CGCATCAATGTGAAGGTGGATTCGGACGCGGGCCGCGCTCTTTCCATCCTCGACTGGCGCGGCACCAAAGAGAATCGCCCGCTCACCCGCACCGCGACGGTGGAACTAAAATGGTCCGGCTCGGCGACGGCGAACGAATTGGAAATTAGCCGCTTTGTCTGTTGGGAATTCCTCGGACTCGGTGGCCTGGAAACCCCAGCCAAGGTCACGACTCAGTGAGCGCCCGCATCGAAATTTTGCAAGACTCGCATCGCACGACCATCGCGGCGATTGCCAGCCCGCCGGGCATGGGCGCGGTCTCGCTGATAAGGATTTCCGGACCGGATGCAATCCAAGTGGCCGACCGCGCCACCGGCGGCAAGGCATCCAACTTGCTGCCGCGCACGGTTCGGTATTGCACCGTCGTGGACGCTAACGGCGAGACGCTTGATGATGGGCTGATGACGGTTTTTCACGCCCCTAACAGCTACACAGGCGAGGATAGCGCTGAGTTCACCGGCCACGGCGGCATCTTGGCGACTCGCGAGGTGTTAGGCCGCTTCCTCGCCTGCGGGGCGGTGGCTGCCGGGCCGGGCGAGTTTACCCAACGGGCATTTCTCAATGGTAAACTCGATCTCACCCAGGCGGAAGGAGTGATGGATCTGATATCGGCGCAGACCCGGCTCGCGCTGCGGGCCGCCCGCAGCCAACTCGAAGGCACCCTCGGCAAACGCACCACCGCCGCGCGTGATCAGTTGCTAGAAACCCTCGCCCACCTCGAAGCCTGGATTGATTTCCCCGAGGAAGACATCGATCCCCAAACCGGCGTCTTGTTGCGCGGTCGGGTGAACTCAGTGCTCGCCGTGGTGGATTCCCTGTTAGCCACCGCCGACCAAGGCCGGGTGCTGCGGGAAGGCGTGCGCACCGTCATTTTCGGGGAGCCTAATGTGGGTAAATCCAGCTTACTGAATCGCTTGTTAGGATTCGAGCGGGCCATCGTGAGCGACCTCGCCGGCACCACTCGCGACACCATTGAGGAGGTTGTCAATCTGCACGACATCCCACTGCGGTTAGTGGACACAGCGGGCGTCCGGGAAGCGACCGACCGGA
Organism: Akkermansiaceae bacterium; assembly: GCA_043735445.1. Classification (GTDB taxonomy): domain Bacteria; phylum Verrucomicrobiota; class Verrucomicrobiia; order Verrucomicrobiales; family Akkermansiaceae; genus Luteolibacter. Next base: position 1,090 of record JAYTEI010000146.1, read on the forward strand.
TCGAGGCGGAGGGCATCCAGCGCACCGTTAGACAGATCGAAGCCGCCGACCTGTTATTGGAAATCGCGGACGCCAGCAAACCGCGACCGAGCGATGCAGTGCTCCCAGCCACCGCCGCCAAGCATCTGCTAGTGCTCAATAAAACCGATCTCGGCGAACATCCCTCGTGGGGAGAAACGGCCGCCGTCCGGATTTCCTGCACCCGTGACGAGGGCTTCGACGCACTTTCCGCAGCCATCCGCGATTCGCTTCATTTCAGCGAAGCCGACTGGGGCGAACACGCCGTGGCGATCAACGCCCGCCATCAAGCCAGCCTGCAACTCGCCCGCACTTCGTTGCACGCCGCGCTCGAGCTACTCAACGATCTCTCCAGCGATCCCGAACTCGCCGCCATCGACCTCCGCGAAGCCCTCGACGCGCTCGGCGAGATCCCAGGAAAAGTCGATACCGAGGATCTGCTAGGGGTGATTTTCAGCAGCTTCTGTATTGGAAAATAAGGTGACGCGGCACCCGCCCGGCTGCATTTTCAGTTTCTATCAGTCACGCCACCACAAAATGGTGACGATTATGCACCCGTAGTCGATTTGACAGGATGGGCCATCCCCTATCCGATAGGAGGATAAAAGTGAAGAGATGGCCTTTCTCCGGATTTTTCGTCTGTCCGGCAGCTGTGATTGTTATGTCGGCTAAGTTTTCTCTGAAAGACTTTCCCCCCCACCAAATCACCCTCCAACACGGCGACACCCTCCCCCTCCACCTCGCCGAACGCGGCACCCACCTCGGCAACGGCCTCTGGCTGCGCGAACTCCGCCGCCTCGACGAAAAAGGCCACCAAACCTCCATCCTCAGCACCGACTACCGCAGCGACATCACCACCGCCGCCGCCGCCATGTTTGCCAGATGGCATCAGGAAAACTTCTTCAAAGCCACCCCCCCATCACATCCAACTCAAAGACCACCCGCCCGACCCACGCATCCATCAACTACGAACCGGGCGCAGACACTTCATCGACACCATTAAGCTCATCGCCTACCGCAGCGAGACCGCCCTCGTCCATCTCGCCCGCGAAACCCTGCGCCGCAGTGACGACGCCCGCAGCTTCGTGCGCGGCCTCATCCACCCCCCCATCAACCTCCGCCCCGATTCTGGCCGCAGGCGAATTGCGCATCGAACTCCACAGCCAAGCCAACCCCGCCCACGACGCCGTCATCACCCACCTCTGCGAAGAACTCAACGCCACCGAAACCCACTACCCCGGCACCAATCTACGCCTGAAATACATCCCGCTAAGGTCATCGACGTTCCTTCTAGATCAGGATGTCTGAGCCTCTCAAGCAATCCCAAACTCGAAAGAATAGTCCAACAAAAAGCTGTCCCTCTGCATGGACCATGGACGAAGCCACCCGCGACATCATCACCCGTGGCGTCCACGGCGATCTATCGGAAGCGACCGAACAACCGCACCTGCCACTCTAATTTCAGGCGGGAGAGACATCTTTCTTCAAATCCCTCAAACTCCAAAGCACTCCCGAGGCGGATCCCGCAGCTCCCTTTAACTTCCGAGCGCCATCTTTCCGTTTTCCTCCAAAGCGCTCCCGAGCATTTCCAAACGCCTCGTTCACAAATTCCCGACTGCCGATCACCGCTCCATCCGTGAAATAACGGATCCGGCAGCGCAGCATTTTTCCCAGCGGAATCTCCCCAGCCAGCTTCGTTTCCTTCGCAGCCGCCTCCCGGTTCATCCCCTTGCGCTTGCGTGTTGTCTCCATTTCGCCGCTCTTTGATACTCGAGATTCGAATTTCTCCACCCCACCCATCAACAACAGTCGGCGGTATTCCTGTGAAACCCCGTTTGCCCATAGCTCAGCAACTGCGCCCGCTTCAAGATGTGCTCGCAGTGCCCTCACCAATCCGGCGCGGGCCTTTTTCCCATTTCCCTTTGCTCCGCCGCCAATCGCTTCTCCGTAGCTGCTCCAGCGGTAGTCTGCCGGGTCACTAACCATTCCCGCCCGAACTGGATTTAGATCGATGTAGGCGGCGATCGTTTGCGACGCCACGCCACCCTCCACGATCACGCTCTTGAAGCGTTCTTCCCAAAGCGTCCCCGTCCGATGGTGCGTCCGGTTGAACCACCGCGTGAAGCGCTGCAGCAGGCTCTTCATGAACTCGCTCAAATCGTGCATCCGATAGGTATAACTCTCAAAAATTTCCTTCACCTCATCCTCGCGGTTCTCCGCCCGTGCTGTGGCTAGGCGTTTCATCACCACCGCCACACCCGCCTCCGTTTGGGTCGCCAGCAACCGCTTTTCGAACGCTGCATCTGTCAGCCCCCCCTCCGGCATCGGCGGCACCTCCAGCAGAATATGGAAATGATTGGACATGATGCAGTACGACAGCACCCGGCAGCCCGAGAAATTTTCCACCATCCGCATCAACATCCGGAAGTGCTCCCGCTCTCCATCTCCAAACACAAACCTCCGATCTACCACTCTGGAGACCAGATGATAAACCACTGGTCTCAAGTGTGAATCTTTCCAAGGGGATAACCACCGTGCCTTGCGCATTTCTGTTTCCTATCTCTATCCAACGGAGGGGTCAACTAGAACTTGGTTATTTGTCTGTCACTTAATAAT
>JAYTEI010000147.1:0-1595 GCA_043735445.1 Akkermansiaceae bacterium
AGTGGAATGTTGGAAATAGGTCCTATGGGACTTATAGGAGCGATGAGAGTGAATGAACTCCCCTGCCCCGGGATGCTCGCCAGGATCACGCGCCCGCCGTGGCCTTCAGCGACCGCTTTGACCAAACTGAGGCCAATTCCGGTGCCTTGGGTTTCGCGGCGGAGTTCGCTGCCGAGGCGGTGGAGCTTCTGGAAGATCCGCGCGTGCTCGGCGGGCGGGATGCCGGGGCCATGGTCGGTGATTTCGATCTGCCAGTTAGGAGAAACCTCGCGGAGCGTGATTTCCACCTGGGAGCCAGCGGGCGAGAACTTGATGGCGTTATCCAGCAGGTTGACGAGGAATCTGTTGTTGTCGTGAAGTCGAGATCTCATCGCCATCCCGAAGGAAGATTCCGGTGACTCTTTGTGGAGCCGACTCGATTTCTCCCCGTTTCACGCTCATCCACTTGTCCGCGGTCAGCCACGAGCCGCGCACACTCGGAATCCCAGTTTCTGGGGGCATTGGAATCCTGCCGCCGCCCGTTTCAATGAAGCGCGGCGATTTGAAGATGAGATCCCGGACATTGATATTTCCCTGACCATCCGTCAGCCTCACCCGGCCGCTGAGTGCCTTGGCAAAAAACGCTTCTTCCTGCGCGGTGAGTCCCTTCCATGGCTCGCCCAAGCGCTCCTTGATCAGTGAAATCTCAACGATGTCTCCCGACAGGAGCGTGATATCCGCCTTCCGCGCATCCTCTGCTAGAGTTGCACCGGTGGAAGCGGCGATGATTTTCGCGAGGTCCACTTCGAGCACATAGTCCGCTCCGTCTTTTAAGCGATGGATGCGGATACGCGAAAAATCGGGATGGGGACACAGGGTGAAGCCGTCGAAAAAGTAAGATAGCTCGGTCAGTTTACCCGCCTCCAAGGTCTTGATTGCCATCAACTCCTTCCAGCCAGAATTTGGCGGGCATTGAGTGTCCGCAAGCATCTGAATGAGCGTGGGAATGCTGGCTGCGACCGGCTTCCCATCTGCAATCGACCCGAAGTATTTCGTGAACGGATAGCCGTCCACTTTCAGCGTGACGCATAGCGACCGCGCTCTAGCCATGTCCTCGCGCACCTTGTCCGGGATTTCCAACTTCACCCGATCACCCGATTCTAACTGGAACTTCTCCGCCTCCATCGAACCGAAGGACAGGCGGACATCCGGCCAATCCTTCCGCGAGATCTGGATCGTCGGCCATGTCTCCAGCGTGACGGGTGTCTGCCAGAAAAGCTCCACGAGTTGCTGCAAGTTCTTCCACGGTAATTCGTCTTTCGTCGGATCAAAAATGACCCGGTCACCGCGAACAGTGAGTTCGCGGGACTTGCCGTCGATTTCAAAAGTGATGGGAAATGCGATGTGATTGCGGAGGGCGGCGACGACTTCGGCAGGCAGTCCAGGGCTTGATGAGTAGCCACTCCCACGGGCTGACATCGTGATCCGGCACTCCACGATTTCGCCCCATTGGAGTGGCGCGAACGCTGCACTGCCGGTGAAATCCAATTCATGGCTTGCCAGAACTCCGGCTTCCCCTTTGCGCCAGCTCAGCCACTGGTATTTCAACGAATCAT
>JAYTEI010000148.1:0-3705 GCA_043735445.1 Akkermansiaceae bacterium
CCCGGAATCGACTTCGCGAAACAGCGGGACGATAATCTAACGGTCTATCGAGAACTCGAGCGCTTGCAAAAATTCGGCCGGCCGGTGCTGGTGCCGGTCTCGCGGAAGACGCTGATTGGCGAGGTGCTGGATTTGCCGGATCCCGCAACGAGAGACGCCGGAACCGTCGCTTGCATCAGCGCCGCCATGAATCGCGGGGCGCAAATTTTCCGCGTCCACAACGTCGAAGCGGCGTGGCAAGCGGTGAAAGTGCTCGACGGGATTGCGAGTTTCGGTGGCTGAAGAGGCTCTCGGACTGCGGGGACATGTTCCCGCTTTCACACTGGCCGACATGTCGGCTACTGTGAAAGCTCCGACATGTCGGAGCAGTCCGAGAGAAATGTTATTTCTCCAAACGGATGGCCGTCGATCTGCCGTGGGCATCGAGTCCTTCGATGCGGGCGAACTCCTGGACGACGGACAGCGACTTTCTAACTGAGGCTTTGTCGAGCCGCACGATGCTGGTCCGGCGTTGGAATTGATCCGCGCGAATTCCCGAAAACGAGCGGCCCGAGCCGCCGGTGGGCAGCGTGTGACTGGGACCTGCCAGGAAATCGCCGACGGCGACCGGCGAGTCGTTGCCCAGATAGATCGCGCCGGAGGTGCGGATGAGCGGCAGCCAGCGGTCTTCATCCGCGGTGATCAGCGAAAGGTGCTCGGGGGCGAACGCGTTGCAAATAGCGACTCCTTCTGCAAACGATCTAACGTGCAGCAGGAAGGTACCCCGCTTGAGGACTTCCTTGATGATCTTGGTGCGGGAAAGGGTGGGGAGCTGGCGCTCGATGGCCTTGATCACTTTTCCTAACAACGCCTTCGAATCGGTGGCGAAGCCGACCACGCTGTCGCCGCCGTGTTCGGCTTGGGCGAGGATGTCGGCGGCGATGAAATCGGGATTTCCCGTCTTGTCGGCGAGGATGAGAATCTCGCTCGGGCCGGGCAGGAGGTCGATCGAAACGGCACCGACGAGCTGGCGTTTCGCCTCGACGACGAAGCTGTTACCCGGTCCGAAGATCCGGTCCACTGGGCGGATCGAGCGGGTGCCGAGAGCCAGCGCGGCGATCGCCTGTGCGCCGCCGATCTTGATCGCCTCAGTCACCCCGGCGGCTTGTAGCGCGTATAACAGCGCTGGATTCACCGAGCCATCCGGCCCGCAGGGCGTCGCTGCTAGAATTTCTGGAACACCGGCTGCCGTGGCAAATCCCGCAGTCATCAACGCGGTGGAAACCAGCGGTGCCTTGCCACCCGGCACATACACTCCCACTCGCTCGAACGGCGTGAAACGTTCACCGACGGTCGCGCCCTCAGCATTTTTCGCGGACCAATCTTTGCGCAAACTGCGTTTCGCGAAGGCGTGGATGTTCTTCAAACTGCGGGCCACGGCCGCCTTGGTGGCGGGGGTGACTGCGGCCTCGGCGGCGGCGAATTCCGCCTCGCTAACAAATAGAGTCTTCGCCGTTAGAGTCGCGCCGTCGAAGCGCTTGGTGAAGGTGAACAACGCCTCGTCGCCCTTGGCCGCGACCTCGGCGATGATCTGGGTGACGAGATCGCGCGTGCCCGGTTCCGGCAGAGCACGGCGGTTGAGGCGGCGGACAAATGGCGTGTAGCCGGGATCGAGGTAACTGAGGATTTTCATGCCGAGCGGGAGTGACGGACGATGATAGTGGATGACAAGTTAGCCAAGCCCGATCCGAATGGAAACGCGGGGGAGTTAGAAGATTTGCGAGAAATGACGGAACCAGAGGCCACCGTGCGCGGCCAAACGGAGCCGCCGAAACGGGTGAAAAGGGAAGGGTGGGGGACTGCAAGCTTCCCGTTTTTTTCTTTCCCAAGGAGAAGTGAAGCTGCTTGTCTCACGGGCGAATCCACCATGTCCGAGAAAAAATCACCGCAAGATCACCCGCTCGCTAACATCCTGATCAACGTGATCATCCCGGTGCTGATCCTCAGCTATCTCAGCAAGGATCCGGTGTTGCAGGAAAAACTCGGCAAGCTCGCCAAGCCATGGCACATCGGCCCACTCAAGGCGATGATCTTGGCTCTGGCCCTGCCGCTCGGCTATGGCGCGTGGCATTATTTGAAGACCCGCAAGGGCAATTTCTTCTCCGCCCTCGGGCTGGTCTCGGTGCTGCTCTCCGGCGGCTTGACGCTCTATCTCTGGAATCAAAACGGCACCGTGAAGCCAAACGCGGGCTTCCTGTTTGGGATCAAGGAAGCGCTAATCCCGCTGGTGTTAGGGATTGCAATTCTAACTTCGCACCGCTCGGCCACACCTCTGATCCGCGTCTTTCTCTACAACGACACGATCTTCGACATCCCGAAAATCGAGTCCCGCGTGGCCGAGATTTCCGGGGAGGGCGCGTATGATCGCCTGCTCCACGGTGCGACCAAATTGTTCGCCATGTCGTTTTTCCTCAGCTCGCTGATGAATCTCGGCCTCGCGCAGTGGTTCTTCCGGGGATTCGATGCGACGGCCATCGACGCGTTAGAGAAATACAATGCGATCATCGCGCGCGTCACTGGCTGGGGCTTCGCAGTCATCGGCGTGCCGATCCTGATCTTCCTGTTCTTCACCCTCCGCAGTCTGCTCAAGGGACTTGGACAACTAACAGGCTTCAAGGACGACGAGCTGATGCTACCGCGCTGAGCGCAAAAAAAACAGGGCCACCCACGACGGGCGACCCTGCTTCGTTAGAATTTTCCAGCCGCTCAATCCACCAGATTGTCCACCCGCTGGGCGAGTTCGACATCGAGTTCAGTCACGCCGCCGGCGTCGTGGGTGGTGAGCTTGAGCGTCACCTTGGTGTGCTTGATGGTGATGTCCGGGTGGTGCTGCGCTTCTTCCGCGATCTCGGCGAGATCATTGACGAAATCAATCGCATCCATAAATTCCTCGAACTCGACGGTCCGGGTGATGGCTTTTTTTTCGTAGTCCCACTCGGGGCATTTTTTCAATGCGGCGGTGAGATCATCATCTTCTAGAAGTTCGGACATGGGGTAAATCGGGGAAGCGTTCGCGCAAAGATTGCGGCGTGCGATTCACGGTTGGCAAGCCCGTTTCCAAGGTTCTTGAAATTCGCGTGCTTTCGGTTGCTTACGTCGCCTTGGAAAGGTCCGCCCTAGCCATGTCCGGTGATCCAGTCACCCGCACCCGAGGCTTGCAATTTTTTCCCGCGCTCGTGATTGTCCCGCTTCTCCAAACCATTATGAATTTCAAATCCCTCCTCACCATCGCCGTCGCGGTTTCTGCGGCATCGCTGCTCCCGTCTTGCTCTAACATGTCTTCGGGTGGCTCTGGTCTAGCAGCCTACCACTCCTACGATCTCCCCACCAAGCTACCCAGTAACCCTAACAACGTGCGGGTCAAGGTGTCGCTCAGCAAGCAGCGCGCCTACGTCATGGAAGGCTCACAGATTCTGCTGGCGATGCCCGTTTCCATCGGCTCCCCCGGCTCCTCCACGCCGAGTGGCAGTTTCACGATCTTTAACAAGGAAAAGATGCACCGCGCTAACACCCACGGCTACGCCTACAGCGGAACCAACGTGAAGCAGACATTCCTCGCCAAGAAGCCCGCAGGTTGGTCGTTCAAAGGGACTCCGATGCCCTATTGGTGCGAGTTTAAGCCGAACTACGGCTTCCACACTGGCTGGATCAAACATCAGCCTTGCA
>JAYTEI010000149.1:0-1588 GCA_043735445.1 Akkermansiaceae bacterium
TCTATCCGGCGCTTATTTGCCGGACAGTGGGGAGATGGAAATCGATGGTAAACCCTATCACCCGCGCCATCCGCTCGACGCGCGGGCGGCGGGCGTGGGCATGATCTATCAGGAGCTATCCATCGCGCCGCATCTCACGGTGGAGGAAAACATCGTGCTCGGCATGGAGCCGATGTGGGGGCCATTCGTGGATCGCAAGGCGATGCGAACTCGGGCGTTAGAAGCCCTCGCCCACTTCGATCACCCAGACATCCGGCCAGATACGCTTGCCGGGAAACTCTCTGTTTCCGCGCTTCAGCTTGTGGAAATCGGTCGCTCACTGGCGATGGGTTGCAAGCTGTTGGTGTTCGACGAGCCGACCTCGTCGCTCGCGCAAAAGGACATTGAGCGCTTGTTCGCCTTGATCGACCGGCTGAAGGCCCAGGGCATTTCCATCATCTACATTTCCCATTTTTTGGAGGAAGTGAAGCGGCTCGCCTCACGTCTAACGGTGCTGCGCGACGGCTCAGTCGTCGGCACGCGCGATGTCGCGACCGTCACTCCCGAGGAAGTGGTTTCCATGATGGTCGGGCGCGATGTGAAAGATCTCTATCCGCGGACGCATCACCCAGTGGGCGAGAAACTGTTGGAAATCCGCAATCTATCCGGTCACGAGAAACCGCAGGGACTGAACTTGGATTTGCACCGTGGCGAGGTTGTCGGCATCGCGGGCTTGGTCGGCTCCGGGCGCACTGAGTTTCTGCGGGCCTTGTTCGGACTGGACGGCGTGAAATCCGGCGAAGTCTTGATCGGCGGAAAATCCGAACCCGCCACGCCGCGCAGACGTTGGCAGCAAGGCGTCGGGCTGCTCAGCGAGAACCGCAAGGAAGAAGGCCTGGCGCTGAATCTATCCATCGCCGACAACGTCACGCTCACCTGCCTCGAGCGCTTCGGCAGCGGCGGCACGGTCTCGCCGAAAAAACAACGCGCCGCCACCTCAGCCTGGATCGATCGGCTCGGCATCAAATGCCAAGGCCCGGCCCAACCGATCGGCGCGCTGTCAGGCGGAAACCAGCAGAAGGCGGCGTTCGCCCGCTTGCTCGAACACGACGTGGACGTGCTGCTGCTGGATGAGCCCACCCGCGGCATCGACATCGCGGCCAAGGCGCGGATTTACGAGGCGATCAACGAGGTCGTCACCGATCCCAAGCGCCCGCGCGCGGTGATCATGATTTCCAGCTATTTGCCCGAACTCTTCGGCGTCTGCGACCGCATCGCGGTGATGAGCCAAGGCAAACTCACTCGCGCCGTGCCGGTCGAGAAACTCACCCCGCACGACGTAATGCTCGTCGCCACCGGCAAAGCCGCTGATCTTCCCTAACATTTTCTATCATGTCTTCGATTCGTCTGAAATCCGCCCTCACCTTGCTCGGTCCCTTCATCGCGCTGCTGGTGGTTTACGCCATTTTCGGGATGATGAACTCCGCGATGTTTACCCAAGACGTGCTGCTCAGTCTGCTCACGCAAACGGTCATAGTCGGCACCGCAGCCATCGGCATGACGCTGATCATCATCGCCGGCGGGATCGATCTATCAGTCGGCTCGATCA
>JAYTEI010000150.1:0-3699 GCA_043735445.1 Akkermansiaceae bacterium
ATTTCCATGCGCCGCAGCAGCGGGAAAATATAATAAGCCGTGATGAAATAGGCGGGGATCAAGGTGGCGACGACCGGCAGCGTCCACACCAGATTCGTCGCGAATGCCAGCGCCGGGATGGCCATGAAGCTGATCGCGCTGGCGCCCGTCGCAAACATGCTGATGCCCGCCGCCCACCATTTGATCTTACGGTTTCCAAGCGAGAACTCGGCACTGGATTCCTGTTTCGAAAAATAGAAACCGATGCTGGCAAGGACGAAGAAATAGCAGATGACCACGGCATAGTCGATGATTGCCAATTTCCTTATCATCCTTGGAAATGTCACTTCCTGGCTACCTTCACGGCCGACGAGCCACACGCCCGGATCCATTTTCAAGGCAAAGAAGTCCTTGGCGGGCAGTCCCTTGTCGAACGGGCACCACGCGTCCGTAACCGTGTGGTAAAGCCAAGGCCGGTCATCCTTCCGGGTGCCGGCATTCACCGGAGGCAAGCCCTGAACCATTTCATCCTGGATGCCACCCACCAGCATCACACTGGCTTGCCCCATGGCGACGGCGGATGCCCGGGCGCTCGGATATGGCAGATCGCTGACCCGCTTCCACCCGATGTAACTGGTCGCTTCGATCGGTTGTGGCCGATAGACCCAAGATTCGTTAGAAACACGGAGGTCCGGCTGGATTCCCCCGAACACGCAGAGCATCCCATACTGTTCCGTCACTGCGAAAAACGCCCGCGGAGAATTAGGAAAAGGCTCTCCCTCCAGCCATCCGGCGGCCGGGACCCCATTGGCGAGATCCAGTTTCCAAAGCCTTTTCTCGAACACGACGGGATCCACCGAGGACAGGCCGCCGAACACATAAAGCGTCGTCCCGATCATCGCCGCACCCGCTCCTGCCAATGGCCGGGGCAAATCCGGGAGATGCTCGGATCTCACCGTTCCTGAATCATCGGCGCTCAATATGGACATGGTTCCAACCGGCTTCCCGCCCACCATGCCGCCCGCCACGATCAAGCGGCCCTCCCATTGCGCGGCAGCCGCCCAGACCGGAACGGTCACCGCCGATTCCTTCCATGACTTTGCGCCTCCCGCTTCCGAGGACAACGGACAGGTCCAAATGGAAAGCGCGCCATCGGCCCGAAGCGTCAGTGGCACGGCGGCGGCGAGCAGGGTCTTTCCTGCCTTGCCAACCAACCCGCCCTCCGTGGACGCCGGGAGCGCCGGCACCACCGAGGATTTCAGCTCGATTTTCTGGGTTACTACCGTTGTCCCTGCCAAAGCCGCGCCCGGCACCAGCGTGAAAATCATTCCACAAACCATCATCGATCGGCGGGATCCAGCCTTCCAGCCTGTGGATTCATTGGGGTTTTTCATGCAATGGGTATCAAAATCAGGATCACGGGTTTGGGGCTTTATCGACGGCGTCGAGCAAAGGCATTTAAATTCTTAAAAGACGTATTTCTGACCGACATGAGTGTCTTAACAGCCTTCCAGCCCGGATCACTAGGGCCGATTTGCGTCATCCACGGTTGATTTTGCGTCAATGGTGAATTCTCTCATTCACGACGCATTGCCGCCGGTAAATTTTCGCAAAAAACCCGGGGCGGATATCCGAAGTGCTTTTTAAACAATCGTGAAAAATGATAGGGATCCGGATATCCCACCTCATCCGCCACCTCCTTGACTTGGCGGCTGGTGGTGGCCAAGGGTTCGGCGGCACCGTTCCCGGAAAAGACGATAAAATACTTGGTCATGGGCCGCGAGGAACTGTTGCTGATTCGATGAGTAATTCCGGGACCATATACGAAAGCGACACCCGGAAGCAGAGGGTGCGTGGACAGCAGGGCGTGGAGTTTTCCAGAGCGGTTCATCAGTCAGCCGAGCATGCGCGGGATCTGCCGGGTGGCCCAAGTAAATTTCCGCGTGAAAGCCCACGCCCCATCTCCCTGTAACCTGCCAGCTTGTCCAGCTTGTCCATTTGTAGAAACCCGAAATCCATGCGCCTGTTACCCGCCCTTGCCCTGCTAGTGTCCACCGCCTGCGCCTTTTCCCAGAATACCCCCAAGAAAATCCCGCCCGCCGGGATCACCGTCAGCGCTGCCGACCGCGCCGAACTCACCGACGGTGCCACCGCCCTTCAGGCCGATATCATCGCACTCACCCGCAAGCTCGCCGGCGATTCCCGCCTCCTCGCGCTGCTCCCCGATGTGGAGATCTACCACAAAGCCGTTAGCTGGTCGCTCGCCGACGATACGATTTATTCACCGCAGGAAATCACCTTCGCCAAGCACCTGCTCAGCGAGGGCCGCGAACGCGCGAGACAACTCGGCCTCAAGAAAGCCCCTTGGCTCCAGGCGACAGGACTCATCGTCCGCGGCCACCGCTCGAAGATCGACAATTCCGTCCAACCCTACGGCCTCGTCGTCCCGCCGGACCTCGATCTGACCAAGCCCGTGCCCTTGATGGTCTGGCTCTTAGGCCGCAGCGAGAAACGCACGGAACTTGCATTCATCGCCGAGCGCGAAGGCGGACCACCCCAGCTCACCCCCAAGAACACCCTCACCGTCGTGCCCTACGGCCGCTTCTGCAACGCCACCAAATTCGCCGGGGAAACCGATGTGATGGAGGCTCTCGCCGCCACCCGCGCCCATTACAAGATCGACCCGTTGCGCATTGCCGTCGCCGGCTTCTCGATGGGTGGCGGCAGCACCTGGCACCTCGCCACTCACTATCCGGGGCTGTGGTGCGCCGCCTCGCCCGGTGCCGGATTTGCGGAGACGCCCATTTACACCAAGGCCGCTAACAGCAAGGAAATCCGTCCCGCCTGGGAGCAAACCCTCTGGCGGCAATACGAAGCCACCGGCATTTCCGGCAATCTCTTCAATGTCCCCACGCTCGCCTACTCCGGTGAAATCGACGGCCAAAAGGAATCCGCGGATCTGATGGAAGCCGCGATGGCCAAGGAAGGCCTCAAGTTGGAGCGGTTCATCGGGCCCAAGACCGGTCATCAATACGAACCCGAAACCAAAGTCAGACTCACCAACCGCCTTGAGCAGCTCATCGCCCAAGGCCGCCAGGCAATGCCCAAGGAAATCCGCTTTTCCACCTACACCTTGCGCTACCCCGGCTGCGCCTGGGTCCGCATCGAGGGCATGGAGAGCCATTGGCAACGCGCCGACGTCCATGCCAAGCTCGATGCCGGCAACTCTCTATCCGTCGAAACGAAAAACGTCTCCGCCCTCCACTTCGACTTCACTGCGCCCGGATCGCCGCCCGCCAAAGTTTCCATCGACAGTCAGGTGCTAGAAATCTCCGGTCACGATCAACCGGTCTTGGTGCTTCAAAAAACCGGCGGCACCTGGGCGAGAACCTCGAAGCCACTCAGCCCGGGCAAACGCCCCGGTCTCACCGGTCCCGTGGACGATGCCTTCATGGACTCCTTCGTATTCGTCCGCCCCACCGGCAACCCCCTTAACCCCGCAGTCGGCACCTGGGTCAACAGTGAGCTAACCGCCGCTCGCCAGCTCTGGCATGACATCTTCCGCAGCGAAGCCCCCGTCATCGACGACACCGCCCTCACCGCCGCCGACATAGCTAACAAGAACCTGATCCTCTGGGGCGACCCCGCCTCCAATAGCGTCCTCGCCCGGATCCTCACCAAGCTCCCGCTCCAGTGGGATGCCAAGTCCCTCACCTTCCG
>JAYTEI010000151.1:0-17581 GCA_043735445.1 Akkermansiaceae bacterium
CGCGAGTCATGCCGATGCCCGAGTCGGAAATCGTCAGCGTCTGCGCCTCAGCGTCGGTGGTGATGTGGATTTCTAACGGTAGCGTCGGCTCGTGCACACCCTTTTCCGTGGCCTCGATGTGACGAAGTTTTTCCATCGAGTCCGAAGCGTTAGAAATCAGCTCGCGCAGGAAAATCTCCTTGTCGGTGTAGAGAGAGTGGACGACGAGATCGAGCAGTTGCTGGATTTCGGCTTGGAAGGTGTGCTTTTCGACGGTGGTTTCGCTCATGGTAAAATGGGGTGCTACGTTCGTGGGAACGGCGGGACCATAGCCATCTTGCGGCGGCTGTCAAAAGTTCCGCGCAAGCAAGTCGCAACCTCCCAAAGCGGGCGAAATCCGCTTCGTTGCGGGTCTCCAGCGGGAGGTCATTCTTCGCGCTTCCCGGATGAAATCCTAGCCACGCTGCCGGGCATCACTGGGTTTCATGCATTGCAGAACAAAGGCTGCACCCTAGCCTTTTCTGATGGTGATTCTGAACCACAGCCCCGTGTAATCCGACCCGCACGTCACCGCCCAAACACTGATCGATTGCAAGACGGCATTTTCTACAGTCGCGATTTACTCCGATACATCAGCTTTTGCGGGCATTCATTTCATGTGCCCGGAACCGCCGGAAGCTTGGGAAATAACTCGATTCTAGCAGCTTCTGATTTCCTGAGTGACTTGCGGAAATCTGCGACAGCCTGGCGGCGTTTGATCGCTTCGAGGGCGGCGATGATCTCGGGTTTTGCTTGTTCGAAGGTGCGTGGCTCGGCGGGCTTGCGGGCGGTGACTTCCACGAGGTGCCAGCCGAGTTTGGTGCGGACGAGCGTGGGCTTGTTAGTTTCTAGTGAAAAAACCGGAGCCGCGAAATCGGCAGGGAGGCGGTCGCGGGTCATCCAGCCGAGCCCGCCGCCATGATCCTTGGTGGCGGGGTCTTCGCTGAGTTCCTTGGCGAGGGTGGGGAAGTCCTTTTGTTTCTCGGTTAGAGCGGCGAGCGCGGTGGTGAGTTTTTGTTTGGCCTCTTCCGGCGGGTGGTCGAGGGTGGGAATGAAGATGTGGCGGGCTTCGACGCGCTCGGGCAGGGAGAGGGTCTGCTGGTTTTCAGCGAACCATTTGCGGGCTTCGTCAGCGGTGACATGGATGGCGGGGCTTATGCGCTGGGCGATGAGTTTTTCTTGGCGGATCCGGGCGGCAAGGCGGTCGCGGAGATCTTTCTCGTTGGCGATGCCTTGGGATTTCATGCTAGCTTCGAGTTCGCTTTTGCTCTCGAAACGGGCGACGAGGTGCTGCTGGCGTTGGTCGATCTCCGCCGCGCTAACAGGGAGTGGCGCGGCGCTGGCTTGGACTTGGAGGCGGAGCAATTGGTGGTCGATGAGTTCTTCTAACGCGGCGTCGCGGGCGAGCTTGAGATCGGCGGGAGCGAGGCTGGCGGTAGTTTTTCCTTCGAGCCAGAGCCGCTCGTTGAGGGCGCGGTCGAGCTGACTGCGGGTGATGGGATGGCCGGCGACGCGGGCGGCGAGGTGGTCGGTTTTGGGCGTTAGAATGGAGTGCAGCCAGCGGCGGACTGGGCCGTTGAAAATGGCGGCATCGCCTGCCAGATAGATGGCGGCGGCGAGACAGAGGATGCGCGGAAGCGATTTCATGCAGAGGAGACGCGGCGGCCGGTGACCGCCACCACCTAGCGGATTTCCACGGTGGTGCCGGGGCGGATGAGCGTGGGCAGGCGGACGGCGTCCCAGTTGGCCATGCGGATGCAGCCGTGGCTGCGGGCGCGGCCGATGGTCTCGGGACTGGGCGTGCCGTGAAGGCCGATGCCGGGCTTGGACAAGCCGCACCAGAAGACGCCGACTGGGCTGTTAGGGCCAGGTGGAATTTCAAGTGCTTCGGAGTCCGCGCTGCGTTTGCCGGTGTCGAGGAGCTTTTGGTCATAGCGCCAATGCGGCAGTTCGACGGAGTTTCTAACTTCCCAAGTGCCGAATTTGATGAACTTGGGTTCACCAGGAGTGATGGGGAACGAGGCGATGAGTCCTTTGTTAGCGCGGCTGACTTGGGTGAGGGACGTCGCGCCCGGCTCGGCGATGATGAGGGCGGTGGGCGCGGCTTCGAAGATGCGGACTTGATTGAGTTGGGTGTCCACCACGGCGTGGCGCTGGCTCATGGCCGCGTCCGCCTTGTAGCCGGCACCAGTTAGACTCTCGATGGTGAAGGGGGTGACGTTGGGCACGATGAGGGTATCGCGCGGCTTGAGGTTGTTGATTTTCGAGCTGCCGTTGAGCAGGACGAGGTAGGGGACATCGCAGTGATAGCGCTCGGACATGAGTTCGCCGACGCTGCGGTAGCTCATGCGTTTGCGTTTCGCTTGTTGGGAAACTTTCGTCGGTAAGCTGCCATCCACCCAGTCTTTGACGAAGTCTGGGACGACCGCCACGGCTAACGGATTGGGCACGGCTTTGCGGGCGGCGGTGTTAGCGGCGACCCAGTCGCTGATCGGGTGGCCGTTGACTTCGTTCCAAGACTGCACGGCGAGTTCGGTGAAACGGCCGGGTCTGGAGTCGATGATGCCGGGTCCGAATTTCGCCTCATCGAGAAAAATCTGGAGTCGCAAGGCATCGTCGCCGCTGGGTTTCACATCGAGAGGCGAGGGCAGCGAGAGGCTGGCAATGGGCGTCGCCTGAACCACAGGTGGCGGCAGCGTGGCGACGGGAGCTGCCGGTTTCACCAGCACCGCCGGTTCGCCGCCTTCGAGTGGCTTGGAATTGATGTCGTCATCGCCGCCGAGTGGCAAAGCGCGAAGAACGGGGCGGACGGCAGGAGGAGTGGGTTGCTGAGCCGTGGCTAACAGCGATAAGGCTAGAAAAACGGTCGAAACGTGGCGGAGCATGGAATGGAAATAGGTGAAATTAAGCGGGAACGGCAGCAAAGGCTTCGAGTCTGCCGGCGATGGCTGCTGGGACGACGGCGCAGACGAGGATGTCGTCGCCATCATAATCGGTCGAGAGCACCTTGGCTTCGCGGTGGAGCAAGCTAACAAGATCGGCGCGACTTTGAGGAATCCGGTATTCTTGGCGGCGGACGCGGTCGGCGAGGACTTGGGTGCAAAGCTGGAGTAACTCCTCAAGTCCAAGCCCGGTGACGGCCGAGGCGTGCAGGGCACCGGGGAATTTTCTATCCAGCGAGATCAGTTCGAACGGGTCAGTGACGCGGTCGATCTTGTTGAGGACCGTAATGGTTGGCTTGTCGGCGGCACCGAGTTCGGCGAGCACTTCGAGGGTGGTGTCGTGCAAACGCTCAACCTCGGGCGAGGTCGCGTCCACGATGTGGATCAGGAAATCGGCAAGGGTCGCTTCTTCGAGCGTGGCCTTGAACGCCTCGACCAGACGGTGAGGTAAATTTCTCACGAATCCGACGGTGTCAGTGATCAGCAGCGGCTGCCCATCCGGCAACTCGATGCGGCGGGTGGTGGTGTCGAGAGTGGCGAAGAGCATGTCCTTGGCCATCACGTCGGCACCGCTCAAGATGTTGAGCATGGTTGATTTACCGGCGTTGGTGTAGCCGACGATGGCTGCGTGGGGCGTCTCGAATTTCTCGCGTTCCTTGCGTTGGGTTTTGCGCTGCTTGCGGACGATTTCGATTTCGCGCTTGGCGCGGTCGATGATCTGATAGGCGAGACGACGGTCCACTTCGATTTGTTTCTCGCCCATGCCGCGCGAGGCACCGCCGCCCGCGCCGCCGCCGGAGCCGGCGGACTCGCGGTCGAGGTGGCCCCACATCCGCGCGAGGCGGGGGAGGGCGTATTGCATGCGGGCCAGCTCGACTTGGAGCCGGGCCTCGCGAGTCTGGGCGCGCTTGGCGAAAATATCGAGGATGACCTCCTCGCGGTCGATCACGCAGAGGTCGGCGAGGCGTTCCCACTCGCGTTGTTGGGAAGGAGCTAGGCCGTTGTCGATGACGATGACATCGCACTCATGGGCCTTGGCCAGCTCGACCATTTCGGCGGCTTTGCCGGTGCCGCAGAGGAATTTTTTGTGCTTTTCGCGGCTGCGGCACAGCACCGACTCGACCACCTCGACGCCGAGGGTTTTCACCAATTCTCCAAGCTCATCGAGCAAGGATTCTGATTCCGTGGCCTCGCGGGCATCAAAGTAAAAGCGCACCAGCAAGGCGCGCTCGATCATGTCGGGCTTTTCTCTGACTTCGAACATCCGCGGCAGAGGTAGCACCGATGCCACCCCACGGCCATGCGAAATTTTCCGCGCGGCGGGCTGTTAGCGGGATTTCTCGTTCAGCCAACGCTCGTGCCCCCACAATCCCCAGACGATGCCGGCGAGGCCGAAGGTGAGCAACAGCGGTGGCAGTGCCTCGGTCACGCTGATGCCGACCCGCCCGCTGGAAATTAGAAAATCGGCGGTCATGAAATGCGGCGAGAGGAGGTAAAACATCCGCGCCAAGATCAGGGAAATGGCCCCGCTGGCCATCATGGTGCCGCCCCAGGATTTGTCTCTGCTGGTGAGTTTAACCGCGGCAAGACCTAGCAGACCCAGGCCGATGATGCCGCAGGCGTCGAGCAAGAGGCCGCTTTTTAGAATGACTTCAAGCAACAGATTCATGGGAGGGTAGGGGGGCTGGGGAGGAAATTTTGCGAATCGAAGAAGTGGCAGTGAAGGTCTTGGAATGCATCGCCAGACCCAGTCCGAGAAGCAGCCATCCGCTGTTCATCACGACTAATTTGACCGAGTGCCATGCGACGGCGTTAGAGCCGTCGCCGTGGTAGTGGCTTTCCGGTGAGAAGCGTTGGATGCTACCGGACTCGTAAATTGGCAGCACCACGGCGTAGCCAAAACCAAGGAGGAGAGCGCCAGAAATGATCATTCGGGCAGTCCATCCTGTCGCCCGATTGCAGATCCGCCAAGCGATCACGACTAAGAAAACTCCCATCACGATCATGAAAACAGGACGCACGGCTTCGATGGAACCTAAGGGGGGGCAGTTCATTGGCAAAGACTGGAACTCATTATAAGTCGTTGATCAACAAGAATGAACGACGGATTAATTGGCTATGAACCTTTCAGGAAATCTTTGGATCTTTGATAGAGCGGGTGAGGTTGAAACTTAGGATGGCTAAATAGGTTGGCCTACGCGCCTAGAGGACGTTCGATTCTCGCCGGTGTCGGGTGCTTAAAATGTGATTCAATCCAAGCTAGCGGACCAACAATTCTGCGTGAGATCGCCATTTCGCAGATCGAAAGGGAATTCACCAAGATGAGATTTCTCACGCGGATTCCGTTTCAACTCTTGCCGGTCACCCACCCGCCGCCTAATCCGGTCCCGACATGAGTGAAGCCGTCACCCCACAGCAGCCGCATAATACCGAAGCCGAACTGATCGCCGTCCGCCGCGAGAAGCTTGCGAAACTACGCGAACTCGGGATCGATCCGTATGGCGCGCGCTTCCAAGTGACGGTCACCCCGGCCGAACTTCGCGCGAACTTCGCCGAAGGCCTGCAGGTGAAAGTGGCCGGCCGCATCACCGCGCTGCGCGACATGGGCAAGTCCTGCTTTTTCCAACTCTCCGACGTGCTGGGAAACATCCAGGGCTACATGAACGTCAAGGCGCTGGACGAAACCGGCGTGGCTGCCTGGAAGTGTCTCGACCGCGGCGACTGGATCGGCATCGAGGGCGAAACGTTCCTCACCAAGACTGGCGAGCCGACGGTGAAAATGGACAAATTTACGGTGCTCTCCAAGTCGCTGCGACCGATGCCCGATAAATGGCACGGCTTGGCTGACCGCGAGATCAAGTACCGCAAGCGCCACCTCGACCTGATGGGGAATCCCGACAGCGCCGCGATTTTCGTGAAGCGCTCGCTGATGATCGCTGAGATCCGCCGGTTTCTCCAAGACCGTGGCTTCCTCGAAGTGGAAACCCCGATGCTCCAAGACATCGCCGGGGGGGCTGCCGCACGGCCATTCGAGACCTATCACAACGCGCTCGGCATGCCGCTCACCCTGCGGATCGCGCCCGAGCTTTTCCTCAAGCGCCTGTTGGTCGGGGGCTTCACGAAAATTTTCGAGCTCAACCGCAGCTTCCGCAACGAAGGCATCTCGCGCCGCCACAACCCAGAGTTCACGATGTTGGAAGCGTATTGGGCGTTCTCCGACTTCGAGGAAATGGCCGACCTCGTGGAGGAACTCACCTGCCACCTCGCGGAAAAATTCTGCGGCGGACTGCAGATCGAACACCGGGACGAGGACGGCAATGTCTCCCGCACCATCGACCTCGCCCGGCCGTGGAAGCGCGCGAGCTACCATGACCTCATCAGCCAGGCAGCCGGTGCCGACTTTTTTGAAATCGACGCCGCCGGCCGCCGCGCCCGCTGTGGGGAAAAAGGCGTGCAGATTTCCGAAAACATGGCCGATCATGAAGTGATCCAGCAGGTTTTCGAAAAGCTGGTGGAGGAAAAAACCTTCGATCCCTGCTTCGTCACCCGCGTTTCCAGCGAACTCGTCCCGCTTGCCAAGGTCAGCCCAGGCGGCCAAACCGTCGAGGTTTACGAACTCATCATCAACGGCCAGGAAATTTCCCCCGGCTACTCCGAACTCAATGACCCCGACGTCCAACGCCAGCGCCTCGAAGCCCAATCCGGCGAGGAGACGCAGAAGGTGGACTACGATTTCATCGAAACATTGGAATGCGGTATGCCTCCTGCCGGCGGCATCGGCATCGGGTTGGACCGGCTGTGCATGATGCTCACCGGGGCCCCGACGATTCGGGATGTGGTGTTGTTCCCGCTTCTGAAACGGAAGGATTAAGCGACTTTGGGAGAGAGCGTGTCACCTGACCGCTGAGGCGCGCCCAAGAGCAGCGGTCCGCCTACTTCCGGTCGCGGCGACGGCGCAACAGGACGGAGCCGCCCAGTAGCAGCAGGCTCGCCGAGCAGGGTTCGGGCACCGCAGTCCAGCTCAACAACTGGTTGCCACTGGAAACCGAGGTCGAGAAAGTGCCGAAGGATTTATAACCGTGGCCCAGGCTGTCGGGAGAAATCGTGCCCAGGGCGAAGCTGGCATTTCCCGGATTGGCACTCCCGGAACCCGAGACCGCGACCACCGACCAACTGCGGTCCACGGTCCAGAACGGGTTGCTGAAATTCACGCTGGAACTGGCGAGATCGAACATCAGGTTTAGCGAGGCACCCGCGTTCACCTGGAGCACCGCCCCGGTAACCCGCACTTGGTCGTAATCGGCCCCCGCCAAGCCCAGAGTGTCGTTATCCAGCTCCCAGGACACCACCGAGGTCGAGGCATAGATCAGCCCGCTTGAAAAAGTCTGGATCGCGGGGCCGTCGCCGGGACTCTGGCTGCCATTGATGGTGACCGCCCCGCTGAACGTGCCGCGGCCCGTCAACGCTCCGTCCACCGTCACCGCCCCGCCGATGCTGCCATCGTTCCGCAGCGTGGCGGTGGCGGCAACCGTCGTCGCGGTGGAGCCGAGGCTTCCCGTTTGGGCAATCGCCAGGATTCCCCCGGAGACCGTGGTTGCGCCGGTGAAACCGCTGGAACCGGTGAGCACCCAAGTGCCGGTGCCGGTCTTGAGAATGCTGGTTTTGCCGCTGCCGTTGTCGGCCAAGGCGGCGGCGAGGGTGTTGTTGCCGGAATTGCTCCCGGCGAGGGTGAGGGTGCGCGCGGTGTTGCTTCCGGACAAGATCGCCGCGCCCGAGAGGGTGAGACTGCCGCTGCCCGAGGCGTCGAAGCTGCCGCCGGCGGTGCTGATCGTGTAATTGCGGTCTGTGGATTGCGCGGCACCGGAATAACGCAGGGTTCCACCGTTGAGAACGAGGTTGGCGGCGGCATTGGTGGAGGCGCCGATGCCGCTGTTCACCCCGCCGTTGGCGAGCGTCGCCACGGAAAGGGTTCCGCCGTTGATCGTCGTGACGCCGGTGTAGGTGTTGCTGCCGGAAAAAATCTGGGTGCCGCCGCCGGTCTTGGTGACCGCGCCGGACCCCGAGATAATTCCGCTGAATATGGCCTGGCTGTTGTCCGCGCCGGTGGTGAGCGCGGCGCTGCCAAGGGTGACATTTCCCGCGCCCGCGAGCGAGCCGATGGTGTCGGAGTTGCCATTGAAATCGAAGGTGCCGCCGGATGACACGACGACTGCGGAAAGATCGCCGATCCGGTTGGCCGCGCTGAGACGGAGGATGCCGCCGTCCACGGTGGTGGTGCCGCTGTAGGTGTTGGCCCCGCCCAGCAGCCAGGTGCCGGTGCCGGATTTGAGCAGGCTGGTTTTGCCGTTGCCGTTGTCGCCCAGGGCGGCGGAGAGGGTGTTGTTGCCGGTGCTGTTGCCGGCGAGGGTCAAGGTGCGGGCCGCATCCGTTCCCGCCAAGGTTGCCGAACCCGAGAGTGTGAGCGCACCGCTGCCCGAGGCATCGAAGCCGCCACCGGCGGTGCCGATCGTGTAGCTGCGGTCGGTGGATTGCGCGGCACCGGTGTAACGCAGGGTGCCACCATCGAGCACGAGATTGATATCGGCATTGGTCGATGCGCCGATGGCGCTGTTCACCCCGCCGTTGGCGAGCGTGGCCACGGACAGAACTCCTCCGCGGATCGTCGTGATGCCGGTATAGGTGCTGGTGCCGGAAAGGATTTGGCTGCCGCTGCCCCCTTTGATGATCGAACCAAGCCCGGAAATGATTCCGCTGAAGGCGGTCGAACTGTTATCGCCGCCGGTGGTCAGGTCGCCGCCGCTGACGATGATGTCGCTGCCCAGGGTGACGGATCCGGCGCCGGCCAGTGAACCGATCGTCTCGTCGTTGTTGTTGAGATCGAAGGTGGCGCCCGTGGAAATATTGACAGCCGAGACATCGCCGAGGCGCTCGGCGGCACCAAGTTGAAGGGTGCCGCCTTGGATCAGGAGCGGACCGGTGGTGGAAACCAGACCCGAGATAATCAGCATGCCGCCGCCATCCTTGCTGAGTCCGCGCGTGCCGCCGGATTCCGCTAACAAGCCATTCAACGTGAGGATCGAGCCGGTGTCCACCCGCACGGTGCTGTCGCTGGCGAAGGTGATGCCGCCGTTCCAGACATTCTCGCCGGTCTGGCTGCGGAACGCGCCATTGCCGCCGAAACCGGAGCCGTTGAGGGTGAGCGGTTCGTTGCCGATGGCCAAACCGGATGCCGATTGGAGCAGCAAGGTCGCGCCATCCGCGACCACCGTGCCATCACCGCTGCCGGTGGCACCCAGGGCCGTCGTGTTATCGACTTGAAGAATGCCCTGGCTGATGGTGGTCGCGCCGGAATAGGTATTGGTGCCCGATAAAATCAGAGTGCCGACGCCGCTTTTGTCGAGGGCTGCGGCCCCCGCAGTGCCGGAAACCACACCGGACATCGTGGTGGTGCCGCTGCCGTTGACGGTCAGCAGCGAGCCGCCGAGATTGGCCGCGCCGCCGAGGACGAGGCTGCCGGAGCTGGAGGTGATGGTGGTGCCGCTGCCGAGCGTGACATTTCCGGCCCAGGAATTGGTGCCGCTGTTGTTGACGAGGGCCCCGCCGCCGGAGATTCCGCTGCCGGTGAGAGCGAGGGCTTTGACACCGACGGGAATGTTGTTTTCCAGCGAGATGGCGGCACCCGCGGATACGGATACCGAACCGGTGGTTCCCAAAGCCGCCGACGAACGCATGATGATGCCGCCGCCCTGGACCGCGGTGCTGCCGGTGTAGGTGCTGTTGCCGCTGGCCGTGAAATTTCCCGTGCCGGATTTCACCAGCCCGCCGGTGCCGGTTAGGACGCCGCTGAACGAGGAGGAAGTCGCGCCGGTGGTCAAGGTGCCGCCGTCCAGGGTGACGGCACCGCCGCCCGCGAGGCTGGAGACGAGGGTGGCGTTGCCGTTGAGAAGAAACACCGCGCCGGCCGCGACGGTCAGGTCGGTGCTGCCGCTCAAGCGGTTCACGCCGCCCATCGCCAGGGTTCCCTCGTTCACCAAGGTGGCACCGGTGTAGGTATTTGCCCCGGAAAGCGTGAAGGTGGTGGCCGCGCCGGATTTCGTTAGGCCGCCGGTGCCGCTGATGATGCCGGAGAAGCTGCTGCCGCTGCCAGCTCCCGTCGTAAGGGTGGCAGTGCTGAGGGCTACATTTCCCGCTCCGCCGAGCGAGCCGATGGTGTCGGAAAACCCGGCGAGATCGAAGGAGCCGCCGCTGGCGAGGGTAAGCGCGGAGGCGTCCGGGATGACGTTGGCCAAGCCGAGGCGCAAGGTTCCGCCGTTGATGACCGTCGAGCCGGTGTAATTGCTGGCGGCGGTGAGGACGAGCGCCCCGCTGCCGGACTTGGTCAGGTCGAAGGAGCCGCCGATCGCCCCGGCCCGCAGATCGGCGGTGGTGGGATTGAGCGTTCCGGTGCCAGTGAGCGTGATGCTGGAAACCTGCAAGGCGGCCGAGCCGTCGCCGGTGACGGACAGGGTCCGGGATCCCAAATCAAGGTTGCCCACGGTGTGGGTGACGCTTCCGCTTCCGCTCAGGCGTGAAACCCGGAGGGTGCTGTCATTCAACATCACCAGGTTGTTGTTATACGCGGTCGAGGCGTTTTGGGAAAGCGACAGGCTGCCGCCGTTGAGCTGGACCACGCCACTGCCTAACGAGCCGGCGTTGCGGAGCTCCGCCGTCCCTTGGTCGAGACGCAGGATGCCGGTGAACCCGGTATTGGCATTCTGAATCACCAGCGAGCCGGCCCCAGTTTTGATGAACGTACTCGCAGTGTTGCCGGTCACCAGCATGCCTGCGGTGTCGGCCAGCGTGAGAGTCTGCGAAGTGAGAACATCGAGAGTGCCGGAAAGCCCGGCGGCCACGCGGATTACCTTGGAACTGCTGGCGCTGAAACCACTGGAAATCTGCAAGGTGCCGCCGTTGAAAATCACGTCCTTGCTGCCGCTGCCCAGATTGTTTTCCGCCGCGATTGCCAGAATGCCGCCGTTGACGAAAACGTTGCCGGTAAACGTGTTGGCTCCGCCTAGCGTCAGCGTGCCAAGATCGCCTTTGGTGAGGCCGACGGTTCCGCCCGTGTTGTTGGCGATCACGGAATTGATGGCCAGGCTGGCACCGCTGGTGACCGAGACGTTGAGGTTGCCGGCCGCGACTCCACCGGCGGTCAGGCGGCCCGTTCCTTGGATCGTGGATGCCACCGCCGTGCTCTTGATCAGCGAACCGTTCAGGAGGTTCAAGGTTCTGGAGCTATCGCTGCCCAGGTCGATCGTCCCGGTGTCCGTGAGGTTGAGGCCGAGGTCGGTGGTGATCCCGGCATTGCTCAAAATGCTGGCGGCGGCGACGGAGGCGCTGGTCAGCCGGACGATTTTCGTGGAGTCGTTGAAGTTGATTCCCAAATCGCCCTCGTAATAATCGCTGTAGGCGCGGATGCCGTTGGCGAAGTATTCGGCGGGGTCCGCCCCCACGGTGGCCCAGCCGCCCAGCAGTCCGTTGGCTTGCCCGGTGATGGAGATCCGCGGCCCGGTCGATGAGGCTCCGAGCACGCCACCGGTCGCGGTGAAGTTCACGGTCGCTCCGTTGGCGATGGTTCCGAAGCTGGAAAATGTCAGCATCGTGGCATTGGAGCCGCTGCCGTTGTGGGTCACGTTGACGGTGGAAGATCCGCCCAGGACGGTGAGGCTGCCGACGGTTTCGGCGCTGCCGTTGCCGTCGGAAATCAGCCGCAAGGTTCCGCCATTGAGCTGGATCGCCGCCGAGTTGCCGATCCGGTTGGCATTTTCGGTGACGGAATTGTCGAGCTGGAGGGTGCCGCCGTTGCGGAGGGTGACGGTGGGAACGCTGGCGAGGGCACCTGAAGCGCCGCTGAGAGTCACCACTCCCGCGCTGACATCCAGCGCGGCGGTGGTGGTGTTTCCGCCGGAAAGCGTGAGGGTGCCGGTTCCCGATTTCACCAGAGTCCCACTGCCGCCGATGGTGCCGCTGAATTGGGTGGAGAGATCCGCGGCCCCGACGTTGAAGGTGCCGCCGCCCAGGGTCACTGTCCCGGAGCCGGAAAGGCCGCCGACGGTTTGGGAAAACGTGCCGAGGTTGAATGTCGCGGAGTTGACCGTGACGGCGGTCAGCGAGTTGAGAGCATCGCTTTTACCCAGCACGAGATTGCCGCCGCTGAGGGTGGTGGCCCCGCTATAAGCGTTGCTGCCGGAAAGCGTGAGTGAGCCGATGCCGGTTTTCACCAATCCGCCGGTGCCGCTCATGATCCCGCTGTAGGTCGTCGTGGCATTGTTGCCGCCGAGGGACAAAATGGCGCTGCCGAGCTGGACGTCGCCAGCCCCGGCCAGTCCTCCGACCTGGGTCGCGAAACTCCGCAGGTCCAGGACGGCTCCGCCGGTGATGGAGACGGCGGTATTGGTTGGCAGGGCGTTGGTGCTCCCCAAAATGAGATTCCCGGCGGAAATCGTGGTGGTCCCGGCATAGACGTTCGTGCCGGAGAGAGTGACGCTTCCGGCGGTAGTCTTGGTCAAATTGCCAGTACCTGCCAAGGCGACTTGAACGATTCCCGAACGGAGGTCGAAGTTTCCGGTGCTGGTGAGCGTGGAACTGCCGCTGCCGGTGATCGAGCTGCCGTTGTCCAGGATCACGGCTCCGACCGAGTCGCTGCGGTTGGCCCCGAAATCCAGGATGCCGCCGCTGACGGTGAGGGCACCCGAGCCGAGGGCATCGTTCGCTCCCAAAGCCAGGCTGCCTGCGGAAATGAGCATGGCTCCCGAGGAACTGTTGCTGCCGCTCAAGCGGATCAAGCCTCCGCCGGTCTTGGTGAAACCGCCAATGCCGGAGATCGCGCCGGTGAATGACACTTCGCCACCCGCTTCCGCGGTGAAAGTCACTGAATTGCTGAGTGTCAGCGCTCCGCTGAAGGTATTCACTCCGGAAGTGTTCCATCCGCCGAGGCTGGAGGTGCCGGTATTTCCGGCACGAACGGTGATCGCGTTGGCGACGCTCAATCCGGTGGTGGCATCAAACAGCAGCGAGGCGGAACTCGCGCCGCTCACGTCCCCGAGGTTGGCCGCCGCCGTGCCCAGCGCGCTTGAATTCCCCAAAAGCGTGCTTCCCGCGTTGGCGGAATAAGCGCCCGAGAAGCTGTTGGCTCCCGACAGCAGCAGGTTGCCGGCACCGGTTTTAGTGGCCGCGAAGGCCCCTGAAACGATGCCGGAAATCGTCAGATCGACTCCGGAAAGTCCGTTTGAATTCACCAGAAAAGTCCGCGCCGCGGTCATCGCCACGGCGGATTGGATGAAAGCGGTCGCGCCGTTGGTGCCGCTGAAGGTCAGGTCTCCCCCGAGGCCGAGGCTGCCGGTTCCGGTGACCGAGCCGCCGAAAAGTGTGAGCGCGCCGACCGTTTCGGAAAACGATTGCAGCCGCAGTTGTCCGTCGGAAAAGATCGCGAGCGCCGAGGCGTCGGGGATTTGGTTGCTCGCGGTGAGCTGGACCGCCGCGCTGGCCACGGCTCCGTTGCCGTCACCGATTTCCAGAGTCCCGGCGAAGGCGTTCGTGCCGGCGGTTTTCGCGAGGATCAATTGGCCGTCGTTGACCTTTGTCAAACCGCTGAAGGTATTCGCGCCGCTGCCTCCAAGCGACAGCGTGCCGCCGCCGGACTTGGTGATTCCAGAACCCAAGCCGCTGATCACGCCGTTAAAATTCACCGGGGCAGCACCATTGAAAGTAAATGAACGCGTGGCTCCCAAGGCGGTCGCACCCGTGAAAGTGATTCCCGAAGCCCCGACAAAAGTCGTGTTCCCGGTGAACGTGAGGGCATTGGCCAGAGTCAGCGCGGTGGTGGTGCCGAAGCTGGCGCTGCCGAGTGAAAAGGTGCCGCTGCCCAAGGAATTTGCCTGTCCCGCGTAGAGCGTTCCGGCGCTGAGAATGAGGCTCTTGATGGTGTTGTTCCCCGAAAGAACCAGGGTTCCGGAGCCGGCCTTGGTGAGTGTCCGGCTGGGGTTGGAAACATTCCCGCTCAAGGTCAGGACTCCCGTGCCGCTGACGTTGAGGGTCCGGTTTTTCGTGAAACTGCCCGCGCCGCTGAGGGTGAGGGCATTGCTGCCCGCAAACCCGAGGTTTTGGTCCAAGCTGTAGGTATTGGACAGGCTCCAATTTCCTGCCGTGGCGTCGAGAACCAGGGATCTCCCGTTGAACTGGACCGTTCCGGTGCCGAAGGCGGAATTGCTGCCGACAATCACTTTGCCCCCGGTCAAATTGGTCAGCCCCGAGTAGGTATTCGCGCCAGCCAGCACCAGGATCCCAGAACCGGATTTCGACAAGCCGCCGCTGCCGCTGAGCAGTCCGCTGATGGTGGTGGTGCCGGCGCTGCTGACGGTCAGTCCGAAGCCCGCGTTGTCGATATTCCCATTCAACCAGAGCCTGCCCGCGTTGGTTGCCCAAGTCTGCGCGGTGCCGAAAACGAGCGCGTTGTTGATGGTCTGGTCGTTGGTGACGCTGCTGTTGACGATGCCGCCTGAAGCCGTGAGCGTGTAAATCCCGGTCCCGCCCAAAACGAACGAAGACGCGGTGGAGCTGAAGGTCAGCGAGGCGACGCTGCGGTTCACCGAAAGCGTGGGAACAAGCCGCGTGCCGCCGGTGAAAATCAACGCGTCCCCGCTTGCGGCGGGTGCGAGTCCGCCGCTCCAGTTCGCTCCCGAGAGGAGATCATTGTCGGTCCCCGCCCCGGTCCAGGTGAGGGTGGCGGCGTCCGCAAACCCCATCCCCAAAGCCAGCATCAGGATATGTCCCGCCACTGGCGACAAACGTTGCCGGATTCCAAATGGATTTCTGGATGAGAGTTTCACTTCAGCATGCATTCCCCGGGTCGGACCTTCTTGGCCGTGACAGTGCAATCGCTAATCGCAGATGATTCAATTCGCCCAGGGGAGGCGGGCGAGTCATGGGCCGAATCATGCCTTGATGTAAATTCATGTTAGCTATCAGGAAGAGGCGGATATCTAAGCCGCCTTGGCGGGTGAGGAAGTCATAATCGTCACCCGAGAGGGAAGCCTCCTGCTGACCGCTGAGCCAGTTTCTGGCGAATTGATTTTGGGTTCCCGCGCAGGCTTGACTCGCTTCGCGGATGATCGGCTGGACGCACCGACGCTGCCGGAAAGTGAATGGAAGCCGAGCTTGTGAAAGCTTGCCTCGCCACACATGCAGTCCTTTGGTGTCTCCCGGCGATCCCTTTGATCGGGTTATCACGGCCACCGCGAAGGTTCACAGCGTCCCGCTGCTGACCCGCGATCGGGCGATTACCCACTCCGGAGTGGTCGAGATCATCTGGTAAAATGGCTGAGAAATCATCCGGTTTCCGGTAAATTGCCTCACAACTCCGAAAACTCGGATTCCTAAGAAAAAAACCTTGCGCGGTCGAGGGCTCCGTGGTGTTCTCCCCGCCCGCCCACAGGGGTGGATTAACTTTTATTCCCATCCGGCCATGGCCTACGCAGTGATCAAAACAGGCGGTAAACAATACCGCATTCAAGAAGGCGACAAATTCGATGTCGAGAAGCTCGATGTCGAAGTCGATTCAGAAATCACGTTCGACGTCCTCATCGTCGGCGAAGGCGAGTCCGTGAAAATCGGTGCTCCGCTCGTCGCAGGTGCTTCGGTGACCGCCAAGGTGATCAACCAGTATCGCGGACCCAAGGGCGTTGCTTTCAAGTTCAAGCGCCGCAAGGGCTTCCACAAGACCAAGGGCTTCCGCCGCAGCCTGACCACGCTCGAGATCACCTCGATCGCAGGCTAATTCCCAACCACTCACCTTACCCACTTCCATGGCCCATAAAAAAGGACAAGGCTCCGTCAAGAACGGTCGCGATTCCCGCAGCAAGCGCCTCGGCGTGAAAAAATTCGGCAGCCAGGCCGTGATCGCTGGAAACATCATCATCCGCCAGCGCGGCACCAAGGTCCATCCGGGCTTGGGCGTCGGTTGCGGCAAGGACCACACGCTCTTCGCGCTCGTCGATGGCCGCGTGTTCTTCGACAAAGAAGGCCGCCGCGTGAACGTCATCCCGCCTGCGCCAGCCGCCGTCGCTGCGAACTGAGATTTTCAAATTCACCGAAAGGGCCGCTTCCTCACCGGAAGCGGCCTTTTTTGTGGGGGAGAAAATCATCACTCCATGAAGCGAGCTATGAAACTCCGCACTCTTGGCCTGTGCTTGATCCCGCTGTTAGTCAGCATTTCCTCATGCCGTGGGCGCAAATCAGCCCCGCCCAAAGCCACGGCAGTTAGAGATGATGGTGCGCTGGAATTGAAATTGATGAGTTTCAATATCCGCTACGAAAACCCCGAGGATCTCGCATCGCGCTCGTGGCCACAACGGGTGAGCGGCGCGGTCAAAATGATCCGGCGCGAAAAGCCGGACATCATCGGCGTGCAGGAAGCACTGCACGGGCAAGCCGCAGATTTATGGGCCTCGCTGCCGGACTACGAGTTTTTCGGCAGCGGTCGGGATGATGGCCACCGGGCCGGTGAGTATTCCGGGATCTTCTATCAGCGCGACCGCTTCCAGCCAGACTCGCCGGACTGCGGCACTTTCTGGCTGTCCGACACACCTGAGAAAATCGGCTCGCGGACGTGGGGCAATGGAATCCCGCGAGTGGCGGCGTGGCTGCGACTGATAGATCGCGCGAGCGGGCGGGGGTTCTATATTTACAACACGCACTGGGATCACAAGAACCAGCCGTCTCGCGAGCGGGCGGCATTGTTGATCGCGCAACGGCTCGACGCGCGCAAGCACCTGGACGAACCGGTCGCCCTGATAGGAGATTTTAACGCTATCGAGACCAACCCCGGATTGATCTATCTGCGAGGCGAGCGGGTGACCATCGGCAGCACCGAACCACTCTGGGCAAATGGTCTGCTAGATACCTATCAGTCACTTCACCCCGCCGAGAAAAACCGCCGGACGCTGCATTTCTGGACCGATAGCCGCGCGGGTTTGCTCAAAGTGGATCATATATTAGTCAGTCGCGGCGCACGGATCGAGGAGGCAGCCATCATATCAAGCGACCAGCCGATGGTGTCCGATCATTTCCCGGTCACGGCGCGGGTGTTATTTCCACTCAGGAAATGAGCGGGAGTTAGATGAGTCCTTGCCCGCGCAATTCCTCTTCCACGTCGTCATAAGCAGGTGCCACGATTCCGGCATCCCGGATGCGCTGGATCTTGCGGCGCACTCCGAACTTGCTCTTCGGGCCAGTCACCAATCCCGTCACGCCACCGACGACGAATGGCAACAACGCCGCGATCCCCAAGGCACCCAAGCCGATGCCCACCCCGCGGCGGGCACCCCGGTGCATCAAATCGCCAAGCAGCAAACCCGCCGCTGCGCCAAGCAGCGCGGGCGCAGTCAGTGCGCTGGTTTCTATCCATGCCGGAGTCGTTTCGGAATACTCATCTGCCATGCGTGAGGCTTATGCATTTCCCTACCTAACGACAACTCCGGAAAACGAAAATGTGAAGTTTCCCGCTTTTCTATCGGCATGAATTGGGTGAGTCTCGCGCACAATGCCAGCCCTCGAAAACACCTACGCCCTGATTCTCGCCGGAG
>JAYTEI010000152.1:0-8108 GCA_043735445.1 Akkermansiaceae bacterium
AGTTCCGCGCTGAGGGTATCGGCGGTGCCTGCTTGTGCGCTCCGCCATTGCTCGGCGGTGAACGAGATTTGCAGGGTTGATAGAATTTGAGTCGATTGATTTATGAATGACGCCGTCACGCTGCCGCCAGTGGTTGTGGGAAGCAGTCCTAGTGAAGGATCGCTGGCAGAACCATAGGAACGGAATCCGGTGGCGTTCGAGATGCCGCTATCGGTTCCTTGCCAAGTCCCGCCCGTTGTCACCCAGGGATACGGATCATAAGTTCCGGTAAACCCCGAGAACGTCTCGCTAACGGTTTCGCCCGGAGCGTGGAAGGCATAGGGAACGGCGGGGTCCAGTTCGAAGTCGCCGAACAACGCGAGGTGATCCGATGCGGCGGTGCTGGTGCCTGCTGCCAGTGGTGATCCTGCTTTCGCGATGCCTGAGGTATTTGATGTATCGAGCGTGGAGTTATAGATTTCCGTGTGCAACGGGCGTGCGCCGACGAGCGGCGAAACGAGGAATAAATCTATAGTCGATCCGCTGCTAGGGAAGGTGACGGTGGAGTTATCGAGCTGGCGCGGGATGATCCGAGTGATGGCAGGATTGTTGAAGTAAGTGACGGGATTGATATAGTAGTTAATGGGTAAAGTGATGTCCGCTCCTAGGACAAAGCTTGCAGGTAATCCCGAGGCGGGAAGTGAAGTAAAGGTGCGGTCGGTGGCGGATAAATTGAAGTCTCCCATGATGATGAAGTTATCGTTAGCCGTGAATCCGCTGGTGGTCAGGTACCCAGTTAGACGTCGCATCTCGACGGTCCGCTGAAATTGGTCGGACGCCGCGGAGCCGGATTTCAAATGCGCGGCAAGCAGCACTGGATCGCGGGTGGTGCCGGGCACATCGACTTTCACCGCGGGGATCAGCCGGTTCATTTCCTTAGCCCCCGGCGGGGAGCTGATTGCTGTCTGTGTTAGATATGGAAAGCGCGAGAGGAACGCGACGTGCAAGGTGTTATCAAACGTGTTGGTGGAGGGTGCGATATAGATATAGGGATAGCCGAGGTTGGCTGCGAGAGTGTTTACAGAGTTTCCTGAGATATCTACGGTGTGGATTTCCTCAAGGGCCACCACGTCGGCAGCGATCCGCTGGAGGATGTCTCTCACGCTGTCGAAGTCGGGGGTGCCGGGAGCGCCGAGGCTGTAGTCCGGGTAATAGACGCCGCCGGAACTGGTGGTGAAATGCGCACCGATGTTATAGGTGGCCAGCCGGATCTCCACCGCGGGTGCGTAGGCGATAAGGGCGAACAGCAAGGATGCGGCGGCTTTCATGGACATGGGCGCCGGAACCTAGCACACCCGCACCCGCTGTCGATCCGGGATAACTTCGCAGCATCTCCACTGTTCCGCTTGTAAGAATCCTTGATTCGACGCGTAATCGGTGGGCCAATCCAATTGCTCATATGATTAAAACCTATCGCCCCTTGTTATTCCCGCTCGCCTGCATCCTCGGCGTCACCACCACTCTAACGGCGGTTGTCCGCGCGGAACCTTCGGTGAAAAAGAAAATTGTTTTCGTCGCCGGCAGTCCGAGTCACGGGCCGGGCGAGCATGAGCACCGCGCGGGCTGCATGTTGCTTGCCGAGCAGTTAAACAAATGCGGCCTGCCGGTCGAGGCCGTGGTCACCATCAATGGTTGGCCGAAGGAAAACTCAATCTTCGACGGTGCCTCGGCAGTCGTTATTTACGCCGACGGTGGCGATGGCCATCCGGCGATGAAGCACCTCGATGAGTTGAAAAAAATGGCGAGCAGCGGTGTCGGGATCGGCTGCATCCATTATGGGGTGGAGATTCCCAAGGGCGAGCCAGGTAATGCATTGCTCGAGGTGATCGGCGGTTATTTCGAAAGCAATTGGTCGGTGAATCCGAACTGGGATGCCTCATTCAAATTGCCCAAGCATGCAGTGACTCAAGGCGTCCGCGATTTCACGACTTACGACGAGTGGTATTATCACATGCGCTTCCGCGAGGGGATGGAAGGGGTCACGCCTATTCTAACTGACCTGCCGCCCACATCCAGCCTCACTCGTGCTGACGGTCCGCATGAAGGAAATCCCGAGGTCCGCGCCGCCGTGTTAGAGCGCAAGGAGCCGCAACACATGATGTGGGTCTATCAGCGCCCGGCGAATCTCGGGCCGGGCCGTGGCTTCGGATTTACCGGAGGTCACAATCACAAGGGATGGCAGCAGGATGATCAACGCCGGGTCGTGCTTAACTCGATTGTGTGGATCGCCGGCCTCGATGTCCCGGCAAATGGTGTGCCTTCCAAGACGCCGACGGATCAGGAAATGACCGCGAATCTCGACAAAAAGGGTAAATAGTTTTCAACCATGAAATCCTACATCGGGCTGATCGCCCAGCTCACCTTGGGAGCTGCTGCGGTCGCCCCGCCGCTGGAGTTGAAATACCCAAAAGCCGCCGACAAATGGACGGAGGCGCTGCCCGTTGGCAACGGTCTGTTAGGCGAAATGGTATTCGGTGGCGCAGTCGCCGAGCACTATCAGCTTAACGAGGCCACCCTCTGGTCCGGTGCTCCGGTGGAGTGGAATAACCCCAAGGCCAAGGATGTCTTGCCCAAAGTCCGCGAGGCGATATCCGCCGGCCGCTATGAAGAGGCAGGGAATCTCTGCAAGCAAGTGCAGGGACCGTATAACCAAACCTATCAGCCAATGGGCGATCTGCGGCTGACATTTCCCGGTGATGCTGGGGCGGTTTCTGCCAACTATCAGCGCAAGCTCGAACTCGACCGCGCCGTGACCACGGTGACCTACACCGAGGGCGACGCCCATTTCACCCGCGAGGTATTCAGCAGTCACCCGGATCAGGTCATCGTCATCCGTCTAACATGTGATCAACCCGGACGCATCAACTTCATTGCCACCGCCGATAGCCAGCTTCGTTTCGAGACCGCGACAGCGGGCAATAACACCTTGGTGCTCCGGGGGAAAGCGCCAACCCATGTCGATCCAAGCTATATAGATTCAAACGACCCCATTCGTTATAATGACAGCGAGGGCATGACCTTCCACTGCCAAGTGCGGGCAATCGCCCAAGGCGGTTCCGTCACTGGCGACGGGAAAAAACTTACGGTCGAGAAGTCTGATGCCGTCACCTTGCTGCTAGCCGCCGCCACCAGTTACAACGGCCCCGATAAATCGCCCAGCCGCGATGGACTCGATCCCGCCGCTATCTAATCACGTTTTCTTGAAGCTGCCGCGAAGCGTCCCTAGGCCGAACTGCTAGCGCGCCACCTCGCAGACTATCAGACACTCTTCCGCCGTGTGGATCTCGATCTCGGCACCGCGCCCGAGGCGGATGCGCTGACGATTGAGGAGCGGCTCGAACGCTTCGTGAAAGGCCAGCCCGATCCCGGCCTGACGACCTTACTCTATCAGTTTGGCCGCTATTTGCTTATTTCTAGCTCCCGCCCTGGCGGTCTGCCCGCGAACTTGCAGGGGATCTGGAACGACTCGATGCGCCCGCCGTGGAGTTCTAACTGGACCCTCAAGATCAACGCTCAGATGAACTACTGGCCAGCGGAAGTCGCGAATCTATCCGAATGTCATCAACCGTTTTTCGCCTAAATTGAAAAACTTGCGATCAACGGCCGCAAGACTGCGGCGATCAACTACGGTGCGCACGGCTGGGTGGCGCATCACAATGCCGACATCTGGTGCCAGACGGCTCCCGTCGGGAACTTCGGCAGCGGCGATCCGATGTGGGCGAAATGGTCGATGAGCTGCCCGTGGCTCAGTCAACATTTGTGGGAACACTATGCTTTCACCGGCGATCGGAAATTTCTGCGCGAGCGTGCCTGGCCGGTCATGAAAGGTGCCGCCGAGTTTTGCCTTGATTGGCTCGTCAATGATGGCAAGGGCCACCTCGTCACTGCCCCGTCCGGCTCGCCTGAAATCGGCTTCGTTACAGCCGATGGTAAGCGCGGCAGCATCAGCATGGCCGCCACCATGGACATGTCGATCCTCTGGGATCTCTTCACGAACTGCGTCGAAGCCAGCAAAATCCTCGGCACCGATCCCGCGCTCATTGTTAGAATTAAAGCCGCCCAAGCGAAACTCTGTCCGCTCAAGATCGGCTCGCGTGGCCAACTCCAAGAGTGGTTTGAAGACTTCATGGAGCAAGACGTCCATCACCGCCACACCTCGCACCTCTTTGGGGTCTATCCGGGTCGCCAAATCACGCCTGCCACTCCGGAGTTTTTCGCCGCCGCCCGCAAGTCGCTCGAGATCCGTGGCGACGACGGCACCGGTTGGTCGCTGGGTTGGAAGATCAACTTCTGGGCCCGCTTCCGCGATGGCGACCACGCATTTCTCCTCATCAAGAATTTGCTGCGCCCCGCCACTGGCAATGGCTGTTCTGGCTCTGGCGGCGGCGTCTATCCACATTCGTTCGCTGGAATGGAAGGATGGAAAACTCACACGCGTCACCATCCTTTCCACCCTCGGTGGTTCTTGCACCGTCCACTCCGGCGAGAAAATCACGACGTTTCCGCCCCAGCCCGGTCAGGAAATCACCCTTGATGCGTCGCTTGCCACTAAAGGAGTAGGGGCATTGTTGTCCCTACTTTCTTCATCCGCCCGCACAGCACGATCCGCGGTCGTGGAAACAATCCACGCACCAGCCCTTGCCAACGATCACCACCACCGACTCCCGTCCGCAGCCTTCGCAGTCCGGCAGCGGGGCAAGGGACTCATCGGGAATTGCGGGAAGATCCATGCATCGAGCCTGAGCCATTCCCCCGCTGCCCGCAATCTATCAGCGATGTCGATCCAGGAGGAGTGCTCCGTTTCCGGGGCGACGCAGAGTTTCGAAGCGACATTCGCCTCCTACGTCGCGGGGAATTCCGCGCTGTGGTCGTTGAATGATGGCATCCCTGCATTGGATCAAGTGAGGGGGGGAAACATACTGCTGAGGCGGGTTCGTGCGAACGCCTCGCCGTTCCCCTCCGGCAAGTTCAAGGTGAAGAGCCATGACAACCGGGATTAGAAACAGGATTGGGTTTACGCCGCCTTCGTTCTTCCCCTTGGGCGCCGAGGTGAATAGATTTCTTGCATGACAGCCTTGTCTGATCACTTGTTCTGGGATGTGGACCGGTCCGGCATTAATCCAGATCGCCATGCGGCATGGTTAGTGCAGCGGGTGTTGGAATACGGGCGCTGGCGGGATTGGCAGATTCTGGTAGAGCATTATGGGAAACCGGGACTCGCCGAACGGGTCACCGGATTGCGCAGTCTCCAGCCCCGGGCTTTTGCATTCTGCCGCGCTTGGTTTCAACTTCCTCACTCGTCCTTCCGATGCTCCGATTCGACGCCGTTCCAGAGTCTGTAAGAATATTGCTTCTTCGTTTGGCTTCCCACGAGGCTTTGGAGGATTTCGCGCTTGGGGGCGGCACATCACTGGCGCTGAGGTTTGGCCATCGTGTGTCGGTTGACTTGGATTTTTTTACGACCCACGAGTTTTCGCCGGAGGAGCTTTGCGGTGGTTTGGGTCTTGAAGAAGCAACCATCGTGGGCCGGGCGAAAAACACCCTAACCGTTGATGCCGGCGGGGTAAAACTGGATTTTCTCCGGCACGCTTACCAGTTGCTACAACCCGTCGAGCAGATGGATGGCGTCACCTTGGTGTCTCTGCAGGATCTAGCGGCGATGAAACTCAATGCGATCGCGAACCGGGGATCGAAGAAGGACTTTTTTGATCTGGCAGTGTTGCTAGATCACTTCGCGCTCCAGCAGATGATCGGGTTTTTCTCGGCGAAATACCCGGCGACAGATCCCTTCGCAGTGATCCAGAGTCTTGCGTGGTTCGACGATGCGGAGATGGAACCTGATCCGGTTTCGTTGACGGGAGCGACGTGGGAGTGGGTAAAGGCAAGAGCGAGTGACGCTGTGGCAGGGCTTTGAATCGGGAAGAGGGCAATCCGCGTGGTTCATTCCAAAAGGGCCTGTTTCCATTCCCCAACGAGATGATTGTCGCGGATGAACGAAATCAGGTCATCGCGGCACCATTCATCCCCGAGCGATGTGAGCATGCGGCTGATGTCCCGGAGGTGCTTTTGAGAACCTCCCTCGCGGAAGAACTGGAGTTTTCTAACGATCACGTATTCCGGCGGAGCAAGGACGAGACGATCTTCTCCTAGCAGGATGCCGCGGGAATTGGAAAGTCCCCAACGGTGGAGGGCATCGCAAACCGGATAGATGTCCGCCTTGAAACCGGTTTCGTGATGAATCAGATTGAAATGTCCCCTTTGGCTGCGGGCGATCTCGATCTCGATGACCTCGCGCGGAGGGCAGTAGAATTCATCGATCGGGAAAGCGGCTTCGAGTTTTGGCGCGTCGTCGGGGTGCAAATGGACAATGATGTCCACGTCGTTGGTCATCCGGGGTTCGCCGTAGAAAATGGCAGCCACGCTTCCGCTGACCATGTAAGGGATGCCGATTTCTTCCAGCTTCCGGGTGAAAATCAGAAACGGCTCAGGTGGAGGCATGAAGGAAAATTTCTTTCACTTTTTGCTGCACTTGTTCCTCACTCCAGTTTGGAAACCGGCTGCGGAGTCCGGCTGCTTTGAGTGCGCGGGCGCTCCAATACATCGCAAAGGCGGTGCGCAGTTTTTGCTGTCCGCTGAGCCGGCGGAGCATGGCGACGTATTCAGGTGTGAGTTCGCTGGCCATTGCTTGAGGATGGCAGTTTTAGAGGCGGCTGACAAGGCGCTGTAAAACTCAAATCGAGCAAGAGCTGTTAAATCACAGCCTGCGCCACTGGTTGCCGTCTTGTTGGAGAAGGTCGTCGGCCTCCTTGGGACCCCAGGAACCGGCGACGAATTCGGCCATCGGCGGCGGGGCGGGGGACTGGTGCCAGGCGTGCTCGATGTGGTCGATGAATTTCCAGGCTTCCTCCACTTCGTCGCGGCGGGCGAAGAGGGTGGCGTCGCCGGCGATGGCGTCTAGCAGCAGACGTTCGTAAGCTTCCGGGCTGCTTTTGCCGAAACTCGTGGCGTAATGGAAATCCATCTTCACCGGCTCTAACCGCAGGCTGGTGCCAGGGATTTTAGAAACCATGCGAAGTGAAATTCCTTCGTCCGGCTGGATCCGGATGGCGAGCACATTACCGCCAGGGACGCCGCCGGTTAGAGCATTGAACAACACACACGGCGCGTCTTTGAAATGAATGGAAATCTCGGTGGACTTCTTCGGCAGGCGTTTGCCCATGCGGATGTAAAAGGGCACGCCGCTCCAGCGCCAAGTGTCGATGAGTAATCTCACGGCGACGTAGGCCTCGGTGTCAGACGTCGGGCTGACGCGGTCCTCCTCGCGGTAGCCAGGGACGGGAATACCATCGACATGACCAGCGGTGTATTGAGCGCGGACGACGTTCTTGGCGACCTTTTCCGGGGTGTCCCACTGGCGCAGTGAGCGGATGACTTTCACCTTTTCATCGCGCACGCCGTCGGCTGATAGATCGGTCGGCGGCTCCATGGCCACTAGGCTGAGGAGTTGGAGTAAATGATTCTGCACCATGTCCCGCAGTGCGCCGGCACCTTCATAGTAACCGCCGCGACCGCCTTCCATGCCGAGGTTTTCGGAACAGGTGATTTGGATGTGGCTGATGTATTTGCTGTTCCACAACGGTTCAAAAATCGAGTTGGCGAAACGCAGCACCATCAAGTTCTGCGCAGTTTCCTTGCCGAGATAGTGGTCGATCCGATAGGTGTCGCTCTCGTGGAAGGTTTCGTTGACGATCTGGTTAAGATGCTTGGCCGTGGCTAGATCGGTGCCGAAGGGTTTCTCCACAATCACCCGCGACCAGCAGCCGGACTTCGCTTCGTTGAGGCCGGCGTTTTTGAGGGCAATCAGGATTTCATCGAAGAACTCGGGAGCAGAGGCGACGTAGAATAAGCGGTTGCCCTTGCCGCCGCGCTCGGCGTCGATGGCATCGAGCTTTTCCGCCAAAGTCCGATAGCCCTCGGCATCGGTGAACTCGGAAGTATGATAACTAACGGCTTGGATGAAGTTGCCCCAAATCTCGTCGTCTTGGCCGGAGCGGGAAACCTTGCGGTTC
>JAYTEI010000153.1:0-3689 GCA_043735445.1 Akkermansiaceae bacterium
GCGCTCACTCTCGCCACCGTCGAGGACATTTTCGCGCCTTACCGGCCGAAGCGCCAGACCCGCGCGACCAAGGCGATCGAACGCGGTCTAACACCGCTCGCCGATTTTATTTTTGAAAACCAGTCCGCCGATCCCGAGGAAGAAGCCGCGAAGTTCCTCAACCCGGAAATGGAAGTGCCCACCACCGTGGAAGCCCTCGCCGGTGCCCGCGATATCATTGCCGAACGCGTCGCCGACGACGCGCCGCTGCGGGGCCGGGTTAGAAAAATTTACGAAGAGGAAGCGACCGTTTCCTCCAAGATCATGTATGGAAAAGAGGAGGAGGCCGACGCGCAAAAATTCCGCGACTACTTCGAGTGGAGCGAGCCGTTCCGCTCCATCCCGTCGCACCGCACGCTGGCGATCCGGCGCGGTGAAAAGGAAGGTTTCCTGCTGATGCGGGTGGAAGTGCCGTTAGACCGAGTGACCGGCTCCGCCTTGCCGGAGTGGGTGAAATCCAATGGCCCAGCCGGCAAGCAAGTCGCCCAGGCCGTTGAGGACGGTTGCAAGCGGCTGCTCATGCCGTCGATGGAAACTGAGGCTCGCCTGTTGGCGAAAAAGAGCGCGGACGTCACCGCCATCACCGTGTTCGCCGACAATTTCCGCGAACTGTTACTCGCCTCGCCGCTGGGTGAGAAACGCTTGTTAGCCATCGACCCCGGTTTCCGCACCGGTTGCAAAACTGTCGTGTTAGACCGCTCCGGCAAGCTGTTGCACCACACCGTGCTTTACGCCACCGCTGGCTCGCAAAACCAAGCGTACGAAGCCGCCGTCGAGGTGACGGCGCTGATCAAAAAGCACGACATTGAGGCCATCGCCATCGGCAACGGCACCGCCGGCCGCGAGACCGAGTCGTTCATCAAAAAGCTCAAGCTCCCCTCCTCCATCCCAGTCGTGATGGTCAATGAAAGCGGTGCTTCCATTTACTCCGCCTCGGATGTGGCACGAGAGGAATTTCCGAACGAAGACGTCACCGTCCGCGGGGCGGTTAGCATTGGCCGTCGTCTAATGGACCCGCTTGCCGAGTTGGTGAAGATCGACGCGAAAGCCATCGGCGTCGGCCAATACCAGCACGATGTCGATCAGCGCGCACTCAAGGCCAGTCTCGATGACACCGTTGTTAGTTGCGTCAACGCCGTCGGCGTCGAGATCAACACCGCCTCCAAGCAACTGCTCTCCTACGTCTCCGGACTCAATGCCTCGCTCGCGGAAAACATCGTCGCCTGGCGCAATGAAAACGGTGCCTTCAGCTCGCGCGAGCAGTTGAAGAAAGTCCCGCGTCTCGGCGAGAAAGCCTACGAGCAAGCCGCCGGATTTCTCCGCGTCCGTGGTGGCAAGCACCCGCTAGATTCCTCCGCCGTCCACCCGGAGCGCTACCCGCTCGTCGAGAAAATGGCCGCAGATGCCGGCTGCAAGGTGGAAGAACTGCTAGCCAACGAAGCCGCCCGCAAGAAGATCGACCTCACGAAATACGTCGATGACCAAGTGGGCCTGCCGACCCTGAAAGACATCGTCGCCGAACTCGCCAAACCCGGCCGCGATCCACGCAAGCAGTTCGAGCACTTCTCGTTTGTCGAAGGCATCGATAAGCCGACGGATTTGCAAATCGGGATGAAGCTCCCCGGCATCGTCACCAACGTCACCGCGTTCGGCGCGTTTGTGGATGTGGGCGTCCATCAAGACGGTCTCGTGCATGTTAGCCAACTCGCAGATCATTTCATCCGCGACGCGTCAGAGGTCGTCAAGGTCGGCCAAAAAGTCCAGGTCACCGTCGTCGAGGTCGATCTCAAGCGGAACCGCATCGCCCTTTCCATGAAGTCCAAAGTGGATCTCGACAACCGCCGCTCCGACTCCGGCGACCGTGCTCCCCAACAGAACCGCCCGCGCCCGCAGGGAAACTCCGCAAATTTTAATCCCGGTGCCGCGCAGAACAACGATTGGTTTTCCCAGGCACTTAGCCAGGCGAAGAAGAAATAAGGGGAATGGACGTCTCGTCCATTCGGACCGCCCGGAGTGCGCCTCTGAAACAAGGAGCGGCGATCTCCGATCCGCCGCAGCCCATGGGATGCCGATGAAATACGGTTTACCTCTCCTCATCGTCGCCTCATGGGCTTCGGCGGACCGGAGTCCGCCGCTCCTCGTGGCTCGCATTTCCGTGAGCTTGCGGGGGCGGGGATTTTCCGCTAACGGTGATCCCATGGCGCTGGCAATCGCGGACAATCGGATCTCCCAGGAAGACTATCTCCAAGCCGAACTCGCCTCGGAAATTCGTCACGAATACGTGGCCGGTAACCCGCTTGTCGGATTGCAGGATGCGGCGGGTGGCTCATGATCCGCTTACTTTGATGAGTGGCTATGAGTTTCCTGAATGAATTGCGTTGGCGGCCGGAGATTGGCGATCCGAGTTTCATGGGGTGGTTCACCGTCGCCGCGTATGCCGTGGCCGCGATCTTGGCAGCATGGATGTGGCTCGGGCGGAAGGAAAATATCTGGCTGATGGTCGCTTTGGGCATGGCGGGGTTGTGCGTGAATAAACAGCTCGATTTGCAGTCGCTCTTCACCGATCTCGGGAGGGTCGCGTCCTATCATGGCGGCTGGTTCGAGCAGCGGCGGATCTATCAAAAATGGTTCGTGCTGGGCGTGGTGGCCGGGGCCGGGATTTTCGGCACTTGGTTCATCTGGCGCTACAACGCATTCTGGGTGCGACACAAACTCCTAACGGCTGGCGGGTTCTTCATGCTGACATTCATCGTCGTCCGCGCGATTTCGTTTCACCACTTCGACATGTTTCTCAAGGACGAGGTGCTGGGAGTGAAGATGAATTGGGCCTTGGAACTGGGTGGGATTTTCCTCATCAGTCTGGCGGCAGTTAGAGAGCTGTTGGGAAAAACGCGGTGACGCGGCTCACTCCTCCATGGTGTCGCCGACAATTTCTTCGGGGTCGATGTCGGCGCGTTCGTAGGAGGAAATGGCGGCCCGCACCATGGCCACGGCGCTCTCGCGTTCGTCGTGGATGACTTGCACGCCGAGCGCCCGCAGCAGCTTGACCTCCGCCGGAAATTTCGCGCGGCCGAAGATGAAGATACCGCTGTTTCTCTCTCTAACGAGCGGGACGGCGATGCAAGTGGCGGTCACCGAGGGAAACGTGAACGCCACCAACCGCGCACGCTGGATACCGGCTAGGTCGAGTGCCTCGGAGTGCGTGGCATCGGCGAAGAGGACCGGTTGGCCATCGTGTTTCAATTTTCTAACGGTGTCGGAGTTCAGTTCCATCACCAGCGTGTCCACGCCGCAGCGTTTCAAGGCTTCGTTGAGCGCACGGCCAACCGGGCCGTAACCGCAAATAATCGCATGGTCGGTGATTTCCTTGATCGCCTTGATCGGCGTCATCGATTCGGGGGCCAGCTTGCGAATACTGAAGATTCCCTTGCGTTCCAGCCATTTCCCAAAGGGTCCGGCCCCCCGCATCATCGAGGGAACGACGGCCATCGTC
The DNA here is from genome assembly GCA_043735445.1 of Akkermansiaceae bacterium. Taxonomy (GTDB): domain Bacteria; phylum Verrucomicrobiota; class Verrucomicrobiia; order Verrucomicrobiales; family Akkermansiaceae; genus Luteolibacter. The sequence continues at coordinate 3,533 of JAYTEI010000153.1, forward strand.
ACTGCGGTGCAAACCAGCAGCATTTGCTCGATGCCCTGATCAAATGGCCGATGGCCGCCCGCCTTGCCGATGAGGACCAGCGAAAACTCCCCGGTGCTGGCAAGGCTGCCAGCCGCCAACAGCGCCGGGCGACCGGGCAGCTTGATCCATCTGAGCA
>JAYTEI010000154.1:0-8073 GCA_043735445.1 Akkermansiaceae bacterium
AATGGCTGAAGGAATATACCCTGGGCGAGCTGTGGGAGAAGAACATCCTGGGTGGGAGGCCCGCGCGATGAAACGGGTTCACATCATTTGTGAGGGACAGACGGAGGAGACATTCGTCAACGAAGTTCTTGGCCCGCACTTGGCGAGTTACGAGGTGTTTCCCAGTGCCTCGCTCGTCGGAAAGCCGGGACACAAAGGCGGATACGTCACGACGGCTCGAATGGCAGGCGATATCAAGCTCCGGCTTCTTGGTGATCCACAAGCTTGGTGCACCACCTTTTTTGATTTTTACGGCTTGGACTCTAACTTTGTCGGAAAGCAAGAAGCCAGCTCAAAGCCTTCATACGAGGATAAGGCTAGTATCATCGAAGCGGCGCTGAAAAAGCACGTCCTCGACGCGACCGACGAAAACGTCATCCGCCGATTTTTCCCCTATGTCCAAATGTATGAATTCGAAGGCCTGCTCTTCAGCGATCCCGTGAAGCTCGCAGCGGGACTCTATGTCGAGGAACTGGAGAAAGATTTCGTCGCGATCCGCAACAGCTTCGGCACTCCCGAGGAAATCAACGACAGCCGGACGACGGCACCCAGCAAGCGCATCCTGGAATTGATGCCGCATTACGAAAAACCGCTGTATGGCAGTCTGGCGGCCCTCGAAGTCGGTATCGATACCATCCGCCGCGAGTGCAAGCGCTTCAATCACTGGGTTGGGCAATTGGAGAGTCTTGGGAAGGATTGAATGAAGAAGGATAAAATGATAGCGCCGACACCCACGGAGCGGCAGGGCCAGTTCCTTGCCTACATCTATCAATACAGTCTCGTGAACGGCTGCGCTCCGGCGGAAGCAGACATGCGGTGGTATTTCCAAATCACGCCGCCGAGCGTGCATTCGATGGTGCTCACGCTGGAACGGCGTGGCTTCATCCAGCGCGTGCCGGGGCAGGCCCGCAGCATCACCGTGCTCGTTCCGCCTGAATCCTTGCCACCCCTGAAACGCATCCAACGCTAACCCTATCAACCCATGCCTGACAAAACCAAGAAACCTGGCAAGAAGCCCGGTGGCTGGAGCGCCGCCCGGCAACACCTCGCGACCTGCGACAAACCCGCGCTGCTCGCCCTGGTGAAAGACCTTTACGCCGCCGCCGCCGGGAACCGTGATTTCATCCATGCCCGTTGCCAAGCCGCGGACGGTGGTGGAGAGGTTTTGGAAGCCTATCGAAACAAGATTGTGGAGCAGTTCTTTCCCAAGCGAGGCTACGGCAAGCTCAAGCTGGCCGAGGCGCGCAAAGCCATCCGCGAGTATAAGAAAGCCACCGCTAACATCCCCGGCACCGCGGAACTGTTGATGACCTACGTGGAGAACGGCGCGAGCTTCACCCGCGAGTATGGCGACATCGACGAGCGCTTCTACAACAGCGTGGAATCCGCGCTGGATGAACTAGCCTCCCTGCTGCGCGGCGACGCGCGGGAACTCTATCCACACTTCAGCGAGCGCTTGGCGAGAGTGGAACAGATGTCAGACTGCGTCGGCTGGGGCTTCCACGATTTCATCGCCGATGTGGTCGGACAATTGGTCGACGAGCTCGGGCAAGCGGAATGAACTGCCGATTTCCTCGCGCAAGGTGAGTTATTTCTTTTCCTCGAAACGGGTGGCGCACTGGCGGGCGAGAGCCTTGAGGTTTTCAATGTCCGCCGGGCCAGCAAGTCTTCGACAGACGGTCCAGCGGAAGCGGGCGGTGACGGGTGGCATGGCGGTGGAGATAAGGAGCGACGACCTTATTGTCGTCTCTTCATGGCCGGGTGAAGGGACAGAAGAGGAAGAAGGGACAATAAGGTCCCTTCTCCTTATGGGGTGATAGATATCACGCCGTCACCGCACTCCGGTCATCATTGAGGCCGCTCTTCTCGATGAAATAGTCGTAACCGCCGGTGTAGCGGGTGACGGCGCCGTTGTTGATGTGGAGCGTGGTTTCCGCGAGGGTGCGGATGAAATGGACGTCGTGGGAAATGAAGACGAGCGTGCCTTCGTAGTTTTTCAAGGCCTGGACGAGCGAGTCGATGGAGAGGATGTCGAGGTGGGTGGTGGGCTCGTCCATCAGCAGCAGGTTCGGCGGATCGACGAGGAACTTGACGAGGTTCAGCCGGGATTTTTCACCGCCAGATAGCACACCGCAGCGCTTCTCGACATCGGTGCGGCGGAACAGGAAGGAGCCGAGGATGCTGCGGGCTTCCTCGTCGCGGAGAGTGGTGCAGGCAGCTAGGACTTCTTCGAGGACGGTGTTGTTTTCGTTAAGGGACTCGGAGCGGTGCTGGCTGTAGTAACCGATCTTGGTGGCGTAGCCGGGCTCGCGCTTGCCGCCGTTGATCGGGATCTGGCCGGCGAGGATCTTGATGAGCGTGGATTTACCCGCGCCGTTAGGGCCGACGAGGACGATGCGGTCGCCGCGCTCGATGGTGAGATCGAGGTCTTTATAAATCTCTTTTTCACCGTAGGCTTGGCTGACTTTAGCGAGTTCGATGACCTTCTGGTTAGAGCGCGGCGGCTGGGGGAAATTAAACTTAAAGGGCTTCCTCGGAGTGCGCGGTTTCTCGATGCGTTCTAACTTTTCGAGCGACTTAATCCGCGACTGGACCTGCGAGGCTTTGGAGCCGACTTGGCGGAAGCGGTCGATGAACTCCTGGACGTGCTCGATTTCCTTTTGCTGGTTCCGGTAGGCCTGCGTCTGTTGGTCGAAGCGGGCTTCGCGCTGTTCGAGGTAGGAGCTGTAGTTGCCGGTGTAGGAGTTGAGCTTGGCGGCGTCCGGGTCTATTTCGATGACGGTCTCGATCATGGAATCCATGAAGTCGCGGTCGTGGGAAATCATCAGGATCGCACCGCTGTAGTTTAACAGATAGCGCTGGAGCCAGAGCAGTGAGAGGAGGTCGAGGTGGTTGGTCGGCTCATCGAGCATCAGCAGGTCGGGCTCCATCGTTAGAAGCTGCGCGAGGTGGGCGCGCATGACCCAGCCGCCGGAATATTCGCGGGCGGGTTTGTGAAAATCGGCGGATTTGAAGCCGAGGCCGTGGAGGATTTTTTTGGCCTTGGGTTCTAGCTGATAGCCGTTGAGGGCGGTGAATTGATCCTGCGCGTGGGCGAAGTCTGGATGCGATAAATCACCGGTGGCCTCGTGCTCGCGCATGGTGCGGAGGATCCCAATCATTTCCGGGGTGATGCCCATGGCGATTTCAATGATCGTCTCGTCGGTGGGCTCGCCCGCTTCCTGCGGGAGGTAACCGGTGATGGAATATTCGTCGCGCTCGATGGTGCCTTCGTCCGGGCTGTCTTCATCGAGGATCATCCGGAAGAGAGTGGACTTGCCGGCACCGTTAGGGCCGACGAGGGCGACGCGCTCGCCCCAGTTGATGGACATTTCCGCCTCGCGGAGAAGGCAACGGCCGCCGAGCGTTTTCGTGAGCTTGTGAATCGTGAGCACGCGGCGGGTTTAGAACAGGAGCGCGCGTGGGGCAAGGATTTCAAAAGGAAGCTGCAGTTTGTGAAATGAAGCTAAGGAAATGCCTGCTATTGACCTTGACGAGGCGGGGGGCGGGCGGGCTTGATTCCCCAACCACTACTACCTGCATGCGATTCCCCACCACTCCCTCACTCCTCATGCCGCGTGGCGTGGGCCAATTCGCCGCCCTCACTTCACTCTCTATCTTGTCGCTCGCTGGCAGCTTGCACGCGCAGGATTTCGAGGGGAAAAACATCTCGGAAGTAAGCATCCGTTACCGCGGTGCGAAGACGGTCGATGAGGCCCGCTTGCGCAATCTAATGGCGACGAAATCCGGCACGCCATACCGTGCGGAGGGCTTGGACAACGACATCAAGTCGCTTTACGAATCCGGTCTGGTGGACGACGTGCGGTTCCTCGCGGATGCAAATGGGAATGATGTGAAGTTGATCGCAGAAGTGACCACTCGACCCGGCCTCGGTGGTGTGGGATTCCAGGGCAACACGATTTTCACCGATCAGAAGCTGGCCAAGGAATCCAAAATGAAATCCGGTGGCGCACTGAGCGACGAGCAAATCCTCGAGGCGCGGCGCAACATTGAGAAATACTATCAGGGCTATGGTTACCCGGACGTCACGGTCTCACACCGCACTCAAGCGACCGGCCAAGAGGGCGTGTCTGATTTGATTTTCGTGATCGACGAAGGCTCCAAGAACGAGGTTCGCAAGATTCGTTTCGAAGGAGTCCATGCCTTCACCGATCCTGAGCTGCGCAAGGAAATGAAAGTGAAGGAAAAGGGTTGGTTCTCGTGGTTGACCAAGTCCGGCCGCTTCGACTCTAGCGAGTTAGACACCGACCAAAACGCCATCTTGGACTACTACCGCAGCAAGGGCTATCTGCGTGTGAGTAGCCCAGGATTCCGCCGCAATCCAGTCGGCGATGGGCGGGTGGATTTAGTGATGCCGATCAGCGAAGGCGAGAAATACACCGTCGCCGGCGTGGGCTTCGGCAAGATGAGTGTCTTCAAACCCGAAGAACTCTATCCGTCTCTAACACTGGTGGGCAATGCCGCCTACTCATCCAAGAAAATGCGGGATGATATCACCACCATCCGCAGTTTCTATGGCTCACGCGGCTATGCCGACGCCCTAGTCACTCCCGACATCCGCGACGCCGGACCTAACCGGGTGAGCATCACCTATCGCATCACCGAAGGCTCCCGCTTCCGCGTCGGCCGCGTCAACATCGTCGGTAACACCAAGACCAAGGATAAAGTGATCCGCCGGGAAATCCCACTCAAGCCGGGTGATCAATTCAACTCCGTCGAGCTCGACACCACCAAGGCGCGTCTCGAAAACTTGCAATACTTCAGCGATGTCCAAGCGACCGGTGCACCGGCCGGTTCCGGCTACCGCGATGTGAATGTGCTGGTGGAGGAAAAGGCCACCGGCTCCGTCGGCGTCGGCCTCGGTTTCAGTTCGATCGACAGCATCGTCGGCTTCCTAACACTCGAACAATCTAACTTTGATTTGTTTAACCCGTGGAATTTCACCGGTGGTGGCCAGCGCTTCTCAATGAGCCTGCGCGCCGGCTCCCAGCGCTCCGAGTTCACCGTTTCATTGGTGGAGCCATGGTTCATGGATCAGCAGTTGGCCCTCGGCGGCGAGTTGTTCTACAAGCAATCGACCTATTTCAGCGACCACTACGAGCAAACGAATGTGGGCGCAGCCGTCTCTCTCAGAAAACCACTTGGCAAGAAAAGCTCGATCAAGGGTGAGTATCGCTTGGAACAGGTAACGATCAACTCGGATGTCTCTGCCACGGATTACTCATTCAAGAGTCCTAACGACGGTGATAAGTCAAAACTCTCCGACAAGAACATCGGTGGCGATTTCCTGCGCAGTGCTCTATCAGCGAACTATGTGTATGATAGCCGCGACAGTGGCGTCCTCGCCCGCAACGGCCATAAAGTGGACCTCGGTTTAACATTCGCCGGCTTAGGTGGGGATGTAGATACTTTCTCATTCTCAGGCCAAGGTCAGAAGTATTGGAACCTCAAGTGGGACTCCATCCTCTCGGTCAACGGCGAGTTAGCCTTCGTGGACAGCGTGAAAGGTGACGATGTCCCGATCTTCGAGCGCATGTTCCTAGGCGGTGGCCGGACGCTCCGCGGTTTCAAATTCCGCGATGTCGGTCCACGCGATGTCGGCTATACAAATGAAGTCTATGGTGGAAAATCACTGGGCTATGTTTCCTTCGAATACACCGTTCCCATTATCGAAACCGTGCGCGCCGCAGTGTTCTACGACACCGGTTTTGTGAATACCGGAAGTTGGGATATCACTCCCAATGATATCTATAGCGACGTAGGCGTGGGCATCCGCTTGAAACTGCCTATCAGTCCGCTGCCGCTTGCCCTTGACTATGCCATTCCGGTTTCATCTCCGGACAAGGAGGCCGACAAGGGCGGGCAGTTTAACTTCTCGCTCAGCTCGCAGTTCTAACCGCCACTCATCAAGTTTCCCACCTCGACAATGCCTGCTTAGCGGGCTAGATACCCGCCATGGTTTTCCCTGCGATCATCACCGGTGAAACTTCATGGACCCGCATGAGCGAAGGCATTGAAAAGGTAAAAGCTCGTCTCCGCCGCGCCACCGCGCTGCTAGAATCCGCCGGACTTCCCTATGCCGTCATCGGCGGCAATGCCGTGGCCGCCTGGGTATCCCGCGTTGACGATTCGGTGGTCCGCAACACCCGCGATGTCGATCTCCTGGTGCGGCGCTCGGACATGGAAGCCATCGTCACGGTCATGGCTGCGGGCGGTTTCATCCATCGTTCGGTTTCTATTCTTGGAGGCAAGGGGCGGATTGAAATGTTCTTGGATGGCCCCGGAGCCAAGGCCCGTGATGGCGTCCACCTGATTTTCTCCGGAGAAAAGGTGACCCCTGAATCACTCGAACCATCCCCTGATGTGGAGGAAATCGATGTGACCCATTTGGATTTCCGCCTCGTCGATCTGGAGGCGCTGGTGATCATGAAGCTCACTTCCCATCGGGATAAGGATCGTGTCCACCTGCGAGACATGATGGAAATCGGGATGCTGGATGAGAGCTGGTTAGAGCGAGTTCCGGTTTCGCTGCGTGACCGGCTGCAAGCACTTCTGGATGATCCGGAGGGTTAGGCTTTGCGTTGGGAAACCGCTGTTCTTGATTCAAGCAAGTGCGGCAGTATCCCAAAGGCCGCGCTTTTATTACTTCGATCAAGGTGTTGGCGTTTACCCTCACGTCTATTGGGATTTCCGCGTGCCCGGGCCACCGCTACTTTCTACTTCCCGTCCGCATCTTGCTTGTTAGCCTGCTGATACCTGATGCCCGCCCGTAAATCCACCGCCCCCAAGCTGGAGAAAAACAAATCGCTCGAATCCTGGATCTGGGACGCCGCCTGCTCCATCCGTGGCGCGAAGGACGCACCGAAATACAAGGACTTCATCCTCCCGCTCATCTTCACCAAGCGCCCCATTAGCTTCGCCCCAAGTTCTACGGACTCCTCTGCCGAAATGTAGTGTGCGGCTTGGGACAAACTAATCCTCCCTGCCTGCCAGTTTCGCGAGATGTCACCAACCTTGTAGAATCCAATCTCTCCTTCGCTTTTCCCCTGATATTCGATAGGAAAGCCATAGCCGGACTGAAGGATGCTAACGTCCTTGATGAAAGCGGTTGGAACCCAATTCAGAGGTAGCTCACTCACGCCACCAATCCCCCGTAGAGTTCTTCAATCACGCTGTCCATCTGGTCGCCGAAGAGTTGATGCATCTTGCCGAGGTCGCCTTGGGCGACCATCAGCAACCCTCTTCCTCCAAAAAATCTGCGCCATCTGTGGTCATCTGTGGTCAACAAATTCTTAACCACAGATTTCACGGATGGGCACAGATGAAGAGGATTAAAATTGATTTGAGGTGGGAGAAGTTCTTACATCCTCATCAACGAGAAGAAGTTCTCGTCCCTCAAGGTCATGCTTCCGCTCCTTGAAAAGGTTGCGAAGACCGGCCGTCCGCTGCTCATCATCGCCGAAGACGTCGAAGGCGAAGCCCTCGCGACCCTCGTTGTGAACAAGCTCTGCGGCATCCTCAACATCGCTGCCGTGAAAGCTCCTGGTTTCGGCGACCGCCGCAAGGCCATGCTCGAAGACCTCGCCATCCTCACCGGTGGCCGCGTGATCACCGAAGACCTCGGCATCAAGCTCGAAGGCGTGGAACTCAGCGACCTCGGCGAAGCCAAGCGCATCACCATCACCAAGGAAAACACCACCATCGTCGCCGGTGGTGGCACTGCCCTCATCCGCGCCCAGGCCGCCATCGGCGACCTCGGCCTCACGGGTGATGACGCGACTGGAGCAGGCATCGTTGCCCGTGCCGTCGAGTCGCCACTTCGTCAGCTCGTTGCTAACGCTGGCCGCGAGGCAACGTTGATCGTCGAGCAAGTGAAAAAAGGCAAAGGCGGCGAAGGCTACAACGTCGCGACCGACAAGTTCGAAGACCTCATCGCCTCCGGCGTGGTCGATCCTACCAAGGTCACCCGCACCG
>JAYTEI010000155.1:0-3681 GCA_043735445.1 Akkermansiaceae bacterium
CATCCTCAAGCCCGCGCTGGCCCGTGGCGCGATCCGGGTGATCGGCGCGACGACGATCCGGGAATACCGCCAGACCATCGAGAAGGACGGCGCGCTGGAGCGGCGGTTCCAGGCGGTGAGGATCGAGGAACCGAGCGCGGATGAAGCGGTGGCCATCCTGCTGGCGCTGCGGCCGCGATTGGAAGCGCATCACGGGGTGGCGCTGGAGGAAGCGGCGCTGCGGGCGGCGGTGGAATGGTCGGTGCGGTATTTGCCGGAGGCACCACACTCCTGTGGTGCTGGTGGAAGGGCTGACGATGATGGAGCGCAAGGCTCATTTCATCGGCTTACCTTCCGCAGAACGACAAGAGTGTCGTTTCTCCTTATGTGGCGGCCAGCCGGAAGCGATATCCGCCGTGGCGGAAGCGGTGCGGTTGGCGCGGGCCGGATTGAAGAAACCCGGGCGACCGGTGGGGGTGTTTTTATTCGTCGGCCCGAGCGGCACCGGCAAGACCGAGCTGGCCAAGGCACTGGCGGAGAATTTGTTTCACGACGAGCGACGCTTGATCCGCTTCGACATGTCCGAGTTCATGGAAGAACACAGCGTGGCGAAGTTGATCGGCTCGCCGCCGGGATACGTCGGCCACGACGAAGGTGGTCAACTCAGCGACGCGATACGGACGTATCCTTACAGCGTGGTGCTGTTCGACGAGATCGAAAAAGCCCATCCGCGGGTGCTGGATTTGTTTCTCCAGATCTTCGACGAGGGCACGCTGACGGATGCGCAGGGGCGGAAGTGTAATTTCCGGGAATCGGTGATCATTTTGACGAGCAATTTGGGAAGCGGAGAGTTGAAGAGGCGGAGGATGGGGTTTGGGGCGGCAGAGGAAGAACACAGGCACGATGCCTGTGCCCCTGTGGAAGAGGCGATTCGCAAACACCTGCGGCCGGAGCTAGTGAACCGGTTGACCAAGGTGGTGCATTTCAAGCCGCTGGGGCTGGAATCAGCACGGGAGATTCTGGGGAAGCTGGTGGTGGAGTTGAATGCGCGGTTGGAGAATGTGGCGCTCCTGAAGAGGGAAGAAGGTTCTAGCGGCGAGACGCCACTAGCACGGCCTGCTGCGAGACGCAGCAGCCACGTTTGCGTGGAGCTGGACGAGAGCGCAGAAGAATTGATTCTGCAGGAGGGATTCAGCGAGGAATACGGTGCGAGAAATCTGGAGCGGGTGATGGACCGGCTGCTGGGCACGCTGATCACAGCGGCTCTGCTGGGTGGAGAAATCACAGCGGGCCAGACGATTCGACTCGCGGCGAACGATGGGCGAATTCAGTTTCACAAGTCTTCCCCTGCTTGATTTCTATCCAACACCAATTCATCAACAGCCATGGGCCAATCCCTTCCGTCAATAACTCCGCAAGCTGCCGCCACATCCACTGCCAGGCAGTCCGGACTCTTCATCGTCATCGAAGGAATCGATGGCACCGGTAAATCCACCCAGGCCAAGCGTCTCGGCGAGTGGTTCACTGCGCAAGGCCGCGAGGTTGTCCTCAGCCGCGAACCCACCGCCGGCCCGTGGGGCAAAAAGCTCCGCGAGTCTGGCGACACGGGACGTTTATCGCCCGAGGATGAGCTTCAGTATTTCCTCAACGACCGCCGCCAACATGTGGAAGAGTTGATTGCTCCTTCACTGGCTGCGGGAAAGGTCGTGATTCTGGATCGCTACTATTTCTCGACGATGGCCTATCAGGGTGCGCGCGGTTTTGATTCTGGAGAAATCCGGCGGAAGAACGAAGCGTTTGCGCCCGTGCCGGATCTGTTACTCATCATGGATCTGGATGTGGACATTGCGCTCGGTCGCATCGGCGCGCGCGGCGACATTGCGAATGAGTTTGAAAAACGCGAGAACCTCGAACGCTGCCGGGAAATTTTCCTCTCACTCCAGCACGAGAACTTCGCACGAGTGATCCGCGCCGATGGGACTCCCGACGAAGTTACCGGTCAGGTGCTAGAGGCCGTCGTGCATTTTGCGCCTACTATCGCGATCTGCAATGGCGAGTAGTTAGAGCGGTCGCGTTTGGGCGGGCAATTCCCTTCTATTTCAGCGGTTTACGATGCCCGACACGCTTGGTATTCATTCTGCGAATGGGTCGCCATGCCCACCGCCGAAGAAGCCCGGATTTCTGATGCCGCAGAATTGCAGAACGTGCTCACGCGCTATGTGGACTCCTGCGACGGCTACACTCAAGCGGCTGAAGTCGTGAAGTCGCCAAGTCTAGCAGCGGCGTTTATGGAAATCGCCGCCCGCCGGAAAATCATCGTCGCTCATGTGGCCGCGCTGATCGTCCGGCAGGGGGAAAAACCGGAGGTCGATGGCAGCCCCGAGGCGGCGATTCACCGGTGGTGGATCCGAGTGCGGGCCAAGATGACGGCTGAGGAATTCAAGGCCACCCTCGCCGAATGCGTGCGCGGGGAAAAAGAACTCGCTCGCACCATCCAAGAAGCGCTCGACCATGGCAACCTCGAAGCCAACCACGCATCGATCATTGCCGAAGTTGCCACTGAGTTAAAGGAAGCTATCCACACTTTCGAGTCTGTCTTGAGTTAATCAGCAATCTCGCGCTCCATGCGCGGCGGGACACCTTGAAAATTATTTAATAACCAAACTGCAAGCCAATGAAATCACCTATATTTAGCGACCGCCGCGCGACTGGACTCTTAGATCGTGTCCGCGATGATGTCGCCCGCCTCAGAGATGACATCGGGAATTTATTAACTCACACCACACGGGAAACATTACCTAACAGTGCGCGTGAAATTGCCGGCCAGGCAAAGCAACAATTCGCCGCTGGCAGCGCTTTTGCAGCGTCGCGTCTTCGCGGTCTCACCCGCCAACCTCCGCGCCATTCTGCGAGCTGGCTCGGCGGAGCAGTGGTGACTGGCCTAATCGCCTACGGAGTGTATGCGCTGCTTCGTAACAGTTGTTGTAAACAAACCGTCACAGAATCTGATGTAGATCATTTAGAGACCGAAGTACCGGAGTGACGCCCGCCGGAAGTTTGTATAATGATTAGCGTCTCTTCTCATGAACCTCACGTCAGAGCAGCCGTTCTGGACATTGAAGAATGGTCTGTTGATTCACTTTCCCCCACTCACCTCGGATGTGTCTTGTGACATCGTGATCCTCGGGGCGGGGATATCGGGAGCCCTGATCGGGGAGGATCTAACTGCCGATGGGCACGATGTGGTAATAATCGATGTGCGCGATGTCGGGCACGGCAGCACCAGCGCGAGCACGGCTCGTCTTCAATATGAGGTGGACACTCACTTGATTGATCTTATGGGAATCCGCACGACCCTACTTCTATCTCCGGACGGATAGCGATGGCCGGGCGATCCTCGGTGGTGAGGATGTTCCATTCCGCAACACGGTTGCCCGTGACAAATTGCTCCCGAGAAAAGCCGCGCGTTTGAAGGAGCGCTTCGACGAGATGTTTCCGCAATCTGGCCTGCAAACCGCCTACTCGTGGGCCGGTACTTTTGGCGAGACTCATGATGGTTTGGCTTACATCGGTCCCTATCGGAAACATCCACTATGCCTTTTCGCCCTGGGGTTCGGCGGTAACGGGATTACCTACAGTGTGATTGCTGCGGAAATTCTGCGGCTAGAGGTGAGGGGACATCGTCATGAATATTCATCAGTT
>JAYTEI010000156.1:0-3678 GCA_043735445.1 Akkermansiaceae bacterium
TGGCCATCGAGCTGAAACTCAAGCGCTCCGGCAGCGGCTTCGGCTGGCTCGCGGTCCTGCTCTGTCTTCTGCTAGGCGTGATGGGCGGGGCGAGGATGACGAAAAAGTCCGTGACCGAGTGATCCCTTCTTTCGGACTGCTGGGACATGTCCCAGCTTTCCCACTGGCCGACATGTCGGCCAGTGGGAAAGCTCCGACATGTCGGAGCAGTCCATACTCATCCCTCCTCTTCCCAAGCCCGCTTCAACGCGGGCCCGAGGGCGCTGTCGAGTGCTTGGTGCCAGTGGTCACTGGTTTGGATGATGGGAAGTTCCGGAAGGATACTCGTTGTTAGATCTGCCGGAGCTTCAGGTGTGTGTGCGTGGAAATACTCGCCGCCCTCGACAGTCGGACCGATCACATGGTGGGTGGTGAGGCCCTGTCGGTAACAACGCCCCGAGCCGGGCAGAGCGGACTCAGCGAAGCAGTGCTGTTGGTCACGGCTTGGTAATCTCGACGTGATAGAATTTCTTCGCACCGGTGGCATCAAGGTCGGTGACGGGCCGTCAGCCGCGGGCTGAAGATCAGGTCCTTCCTGCCGGCTTGTCCGGGAACCGGTTCGATGCGGAGCAGAAAGCGCGCTAGCGGGTTGGTGGGGATGATGCAGGCGGAGTATCGCCTCGACCGCGAGCCGGACGCGGCACTGGCCGCTTTGCCACGCTTTTCCCCGCAAAAAGTGCGCGCGGATTTCCCCCTCCACCGCAGTCTATCAGGACATCGCACATTGGTTCGTCTATGCCGGGTCCGCCTTCCTGATAGGCGGCATCGGCGTGCGGCGGATTTGATCATGGACTGCGACTGGATTCTAAGAAGACACACCCATCCAAGTTAGAAGTTTCCCTGCTAGAATCAGACATTCTTCGACGCCTGTGCCACTATCGAATTGGCCACCACCTTCGTCCGGCTGTTACTAGATTTTTCCATAGAGCGGGCCGTAGGCTGCGCAGGCTCGGAAATCCGCGCCTTCCAGATCGGCGGTGCCGAAGGACGTCCACGCGCTCGGGCGGAAGATCCGGTCTGCGGCGATGTTGTGCATGTAAACGGGAATTCGTAGCATCGCCGCGAGCGTTAGATAAAGATCGCCGACGTGGCCGCAGGTCATCACACAATGGTTAGCACCCCAGTGGTTCATCACTTCGTAGGCGCTGGTGAACGCGCCCTCGCCCGTTAGAATCGGCGCGAACCAAGTGGTCGGCCAAGTGGGATTGGTCCGTTGGTCGAGCGCGTCATGCACATCGTCCGGCAGATCCACGGTGTAACCTTCCGCCACTTGCAGCACCGGCCCGAGACCGCCGACGAGGTTGAGCCGCACCATCGTGGCAGCCATTCCGCCGCGGGTGCGGAAGCGCGTGCTGAGTCCGCCGCCGGGAAAATACTCGGTGATGGATGGGTGCCAAGTGGTGGCTTTAAGGCATTTTTCCACTTCCGCATCGGTGATCTCCCAGAACGGCTTCATCGCCGGTTGGCCGTTAGTTTCCTGCTCACCGGTGCCGTCGAGCGCGGCGGGGCCGGAGTTGATGAGATGCAGGATGCCGTCGCCGACGAGCGGGTGGCTGAATGGTTTCCCGCTCGCGCTTTCGATAGCGTCGAGGCTCCAGTAAGTGCGGAGGTCGGCAAAAATCTGGGCGCTGTTAGTCAGCAGGTGGCCGAAGAGCATGCCAGCGCCGTTGAGCGCGTCGTTCTCAGTGGCGACGATGTAAGGTGCGCGCTTGCCATTCCAGTCGAACGACGAGTTGAGGATGGCTTCGAGAAAATCGCCGTTAGGGAAATGATCGGTCCACTGGCGCTGGCCTTGGAAGCCGGCGGCGATGGCATTGTGGCCGTGCGCCTGCTCGCCGAGTCCCATCTCCGCAAGCTTGGGATTGCCGATCATCAGGTCGCGGGCGATCAATGTCATCTTCACGCTGTCCTCCCATTCCCGGTCGATCTGCTCACGGCTGCGACAGGTGGCGGGGGAGTTAGAGTCGTTTCCTTCCGGGCAATTTTCCTTCACCCAAGCAAGCGCCTTGGCATATTCGGCGGGGTCGTATTGGCTCTTGCTCATGCGGCCGACGAACTCCGTTAGGTCGATGGCTTCCACCCGCATTCCGAACCATTTTTCCCACAACGCGGGATCGACGACTGAGCCGGCGATGCCCATCGAGGTTCCGCCCATCGAGAGATAGCTCTTGCCCCGCATCAGCGAAACGGCGAGTCCGCAGCGGACGAATGAAAGCAGTTTGCCTCTAACATCTGGCGGGATTTCCGTTTCTGTCGCGGCTTGCACGTCCTTGCCATAGATCCCAAAGGCGGGGAGCCCCTTCTGCGTGTGACCGGCGAGCACCGCTGCTAGATAGACCGCGCCGGGTCGCTCGGTGCCGTTGAATCCCCACACCGCCTTCGGCAAATGCGGGTCCATGTCCATCGTCTCGGAGCCATAGCACCAGCACGGCGTAACCGTTAGCGAGACGCCCACATTGGAGACCTTGAACTTGTCCGCGCACGCCGCCGCTTCCTTCACCCCGCCGATGCAAGTGTCCGCGATCACGCACTCGACGGGCGTGCCGTCCGGGTAGCGGAGTTCTGCGGCGATCAACGCGGCGACGGCCTGCGCCTGCTGCATGGTGCGCTCTTCAAGCGACTCGCGGACGCCGCCGAGACGACCATCGATCGCCGGACGAATGCCGATTCTTGGATAGGTTAAATTCTTCATGGGATCGGGTTGAAATTGGATGGGTGGGCGGAGATATGGCAGCTTGAACGGATTTGTCAGCTTGAATTTTAGGCGAATTGGCCATGATGATTGTGAGAGGTAATGCAGATAATTGTCTTGATCTCAGGCGAGTCGTTTTGTTGTTTTTACCATGACCGATGTTCCGTCCCCCAGCTCTTTCATTTCCGACGAGGTCGAGTCGTCGCGGTTGTTTTTTCTCGATCCAATCGAGGATGAGAACTTCTCGGTGGTCTTCGGCGGCTTCGAACGTTGCGAGGCGGACTACCAAATCGACCGCCGGCACTTCCCGTGGTATTCGTTAGAATTCGTGAGCCATGGCACGGGAAACGTCCGCCTAGGCGACACCGAGTCCGAACTCATGCCGGGCAGTTTTTTTGTTTACGGGCCGTCGCTGCCGCACCGGATCACCAGTTCGGCGGATCAGCCGTTAGGAAAATACTTCGTCGGCTTCACGGGGAGTGGCGTCGAGGAATTTCTCGAACGCTACGGGATGCAGCCTGGAGTCATCGCTCGCTGCCAGAATGGCGAACCTATCCGCCGCACCTTCGACACCCTGATCGACCGCGGCGTTCGGAAGTCCCGGCTCGCGCGACCACTCTGTGACACCATCACCCGCCAGTTGTTGTTGATGTGTCGCGACGACGCCGCAGATCCCGGCAGCACGGATACCCCAGCCTTCGCGACTTTTTCGCGGGCCAAGGACTTCATCGAACGCAACTTCCTCGATTTCACCTCGCTCGATGCCATCGCTAAAGCCTGCGGGGTGGATGGTCCTTACCTCTGCCGCCTGTTCGCCCGTTTCCATGACGAGAGACCCTATCAATTTCTAACACGGCTACGGATGGAGCACGCCTCGCGAATCCTGTTGGAGAGCGACGCCACCGTGAAATCCGTAGCCGCCGAGCTGGGCTTCAAGGATCCGTTCC
>JAYTEI010000157.1:0-3678 GCA_043735445.1 Akkermansiaceae bacterium
CGGTGGATGCGCAGCGTGGGATCAGTGCCGATCCATCCGGGCTCGCCCTTCGCAGTCACAAACACCACGCCGATGGGCATGTCCGGCTGTGTGTCGGCCAAGTGGATCATTTCGGCCTCGGCCTTGTCGCACATCTCGATCCATTCCATTTTCATCTCGATGGTGAGCATATCCCAACTGCCGTAGTCGATATTCGGAATCACCTCAAATCCGGCAGCACGCAGCGCCGCCGCATCCCGTTCACTCGCCGTAGCCAGCGCCTCGACGGCATCGTGGAAAAAATCAAAATCCTTCGAAAACCGGGGCGAATCGGGCGTCGTGTTGAGAACCAGCCCACCGGCAAAAAGGCTCCCTTCGGACCGGTTCGCCACGATCACCGCGAGCACCTCGCGTTAAAAATCGGTCAGAGGCATTTGTTCAGTTCTTGTGCCGCCTGCCAGGCTTGGTGGTTCCCATACTCTCTCAGGTGGTGGACGACCTGCCGGACATCGTCAAGGTACCGGACGCGCGCTTGCGGGTGCCAAAACCAGAAACAAGCGATTTCGTATTCTTTAACCAACGCCTCCGCCCGCGCCCGCAAGCCTCCGCTCTCCCGTTTGATTTTCCTTCCCAACCAACCACCCAACCCATGCGCGTTCGCCACTCACACCCACTCCTCGCCGCCTCCGCCCTGCTGTGCTCGCTTTCCGGCTTGAAAGCCGAAACCAGTGGCATGTCCGAGTTCCTCAAAACCAAATACGGCTTCTTCGTCCACTACGTCTGGGGCGGCGATCAGAAGAAGTCGCTAACGCTCGGGCGCGATGCCAAACCGCTGGCCACCTTCGATGAATTCGCCAACGCCTTCGATGCACCCGGATTCGCCCGCGACCTCGAAAGCTGGGGCGTGGAATACGTCATTCTCACCGCCTGGCACTATAACATCAACCCGCTCTTCCCCAGCGAGACGATGAAGAAGTGGGGCATGGAAAACCACACCTGCAAGCGTGACCTGCTGCGCGACGTGATCACCGCCTGCAAGGCCAAGGGCATCCGGGTGATGCTCTACACCCACCCCCGCGACGGCCACGATCTCGCCCATGAGGACCAGGTGAAAACCGGTTGGGGCGGTCCCAACGGCACCGATCCGGATTGGGCGAAATTTGATCGCAAAAAGTGGAACGATTTCACCAACGAACTCTATCAGGAACTCATCACCCGCTATGGCAATGACATCATCGGCATCTTCTCGGATGAAGGCAGTGGCGCAGGTGATAGTTATCGCGTCGTCGATTACCCGCGCCTGCGGCAGACGGTCAAAGCACTCCAGCCGGACCTGATGATGGAGCAGAATTTTTACGGCACCACCTACTCGCTCGATGTCGGTTGTAAGGAATACGCCTACTGGGGCGAGTTCGCCAACCGCGATGGCAATGCCTGGCCCGCCTATCGCATGCCCGTGGCCACCGTTTTCGCGCCATCATGGTATGCAACCAAACCCGCCGGGGAAAACGTCGCAGCCTTCAAGCCGGAGGACATGTTCCGCTACACCGTCCTCCAAGCCGGAGCCAACCACGAGGGCGGCGGCGTCCAGTGGGCCGCTGGAAATTACCCGGGCGGCGGTTGGGAAACCGGCGTCGAGGAGGTGATGGACAAGCTCGCAAGTTATATCAAACCCATCGCCCCTTCACTCAAGAATGTCTTTGCCAGCACTTCTTGGCCTACCGCTCAAGGAGTGAAACTTCCTGACCTGAAATGGGGCGTCGCGACCCGCGCCACCGATGACAAGACCGAATACCTCCACGTCCTCACCCCGCCCGCCGATGGCTCTACTTCTCTAACGATCCCGCCGCCTGCCGATGGCAAGAAGTTTGAAAAAGCCGTCCTGTTAGCCAGCAAGAAGCCTGTCGCCCTCAAGCAGGACGAGTCCGGCGTGCAACTGAAACTCCCTGCAGGCGAATCCTGGGACAAGCTCAATACCGTCATCGCTCTCAAGGTCGCCGACGATTCGCCGCCGCAAAACCTCGCACTGTGGAAAGCCTTCCGCGGTTCCTCGTTCCCCGATCCCACGTCGAAGGCGGCCTCCGCATACGCATTTTCCGCCGTCGATGGCGATGCCGCCACCGCCTGGTCCTCCCGCCCGGACGGTATGACGGAAGGCAACGAACCGGTTCCTGCGGATAGCAAACCCTCGTGCCAGATCGACCTCGGAAAATCCGCGAAGCTCAAGCGCATCGAAGTCCTCGGCCAGCTCGGTGCTGGTGTTGGGGTTGCCGTTTCCTCCTCCGCGGATTTTACCGAAGCCAAACCGCTCGCCATCTCCAAAGCCACGGCCGTTTCTTCGCTCGAAATCAAAAAGGCCACCTACGGCAAAGGCGGGCAAGTGGCCGACGTCACAGCAAAAGCCCGCCAAGCAGCGGACAACGGAGCGCTCATTCTCAAGGCCGATAGCGCCCTCAGTGGCAGCGATCCAGCGCCGGGCATCGTCAAGGAACTGCGCATCGAGTTCGCCCTCAACGGCAAGGACGAGGTGAAGGTTGTGCCGGAAGGAGAATCCATTTCCCTCGGCGGATCCAAACCCTGGATCATCGAAGTTCCCGCCGGAACCACCGCCCAATTCATCCGCCTTGCCCGCACCCAGAGCGGCGCACCGCTCCGCGTGAGTGAGCTTCGCGTAATCGGAAAATTTGAGTAATCTCTTCATTTCTCATATCATGATCGCATCCTTCAAAACACTCGCCCTGCTTGCACTTGCCTGTGCTTGCCCGCTTGCGTCGATCACGGCTCAGTCCCTGCCAGTTCCGCTGGCGGATTATCGCTCGATGAAATACGGCTTCTTCGTCCACTACGTCTGGGGCGGTGAAGCGTATTCCGCCACGGTCAACCGGGACGGTTCGAAACCCGCCGGACTCGATGATCTGGCGGATCGCTTCGACGCAGAACGCTTCGCGAAAGACCTCTCGTCCATGGGCGTGGAATATGTGCTTTTCACCGCATGGCACGCCAACATGAATTTGCTCTATCCGAGCAAGGCGATGGACCAATGGCTGCCCGGCCACACCTCAAAGCGCGACCTGATAGGTGACATGATCATGGCCTGCAAAGCCAAGGGCATCCACGTCCTGCTCTACACCCACCCACGGGACGGCCACGATTTCATGGCCGTCGACCAGGCGAAAACCGGCTGGGTACCCGGCAGTGGTCCCAATCCGGACTGGGAGAAATTCGACAAACAAAAGTGGAACGATTTCATCAACGACATCTATGCCGACCTCGTGGACCGCTACGGCAATGACATCCTCGGCCTCTATCTTGATGAAGGCAGCGGCGCGGCTGACAGCTACAAGGTCGTGGATTACCCGCGGCTGCGCAAAACCATCACCGCCAAACACCCGCATCTCGTGATGATGCAAAACGATTACGGAAACCTCTACACCGCTGACCTCGGAAACCAGGAAGTGTTCTACAATCAGTCGTTCGCCGCACCCGATGGCGACCAATGGGGGTCTTATAAAATCCCGATTTCCATCGTCGCCGGCAGCATTTTCTGGGCGGCATTCCCGGAAGGCAAGGATGCCCCCGCGCAAACCAGCGCCAAGGTGGGCTTCAACAAATGGGTTCACTATTCGCCGGAGTCGATGTTCCGATACACCGTGCTGCAGGCCGGTGCCAATACCGATGGCGGCGGCGTCATCTGGGCCG
>JAYTEI010000158.1:0-3669 GCA_043735445.1 Akkermansiaceae bacterium
GCGGGTGAATCCCAGCACCTCGGGCCCGTTTTCGCTCACGTCGAGAAACCGCCCGGTTAGCGGATCGACAACCTCGATGGTGTCGCTCGACTGATCCACCAAGGTCCGGAACAGCGCGAGCGCGGATTAGGATTGTTTGCGGTCCCGGCGCAGGCGGGCTTGCTCCAACGCTTGATGGATCGCCGGTCCCAAGCGGGCGAGCCGGTCTTTGAGCAGATAATCCGCGGCACCGAGTTTCATCGCGGCCACCGCCACGTCCTCACCGATGTTTCCGGAAATCAGGATGAAGGGGATTTCCAAGCCGGATTCCACCAGCATTTCCAGAGCACGCAGCCCCGAGAATGCCGGCATTGCATAATCCGAGAGGATGAGGTCGAGATCCGGGTGAAGGCAGGCGGCGAACTCCGCTTCAGTATCCACCCGCTGCAAGCTGGGAAAAAAACCCGCTCGTCGCAGCTCACGGGCCAACAACTCGGCGTCTGCGGGATTGTCTTCGACGATGAGCACCTGAAAGGATCGTGACATTTAGATTGTGAGGTGGGCCGGATGGGAACGAACGATGCTCATTTCAGTTTGTCGAGAGCCCATTCAAATCGCAATAGCGGGGGAAGCTTCGGAAAGCAGCTGATCAACGTCTAACTTATTGAACGGACCCGGCAGTGCAACTGGCATTTTCCCAGGGTCGAAGCGGGAGAATGCGGGCTGGACAGCCGGCAGGGCGGGTTTCACGGTCCCGCCATGGATACGCAAAACGTGTTTGCCCCGCGGGGCGGGAAGGCGGAACTGGAGGAAGGCGAGGATTTTTCCCCTAAATTTGATGCGGATGGCTTGATCCCGGCGATGGCAATGGACGCAGTGACGCGCGAGCCGCTGATGCTGGCCTACATGAATGAGGAATCGCTGCGGCGGACCTTGGAGATTGGCGAAGCGGTTTACTGGTCGCGCTCGCGCAAGGAATTCTGGCACAAGGGGGCGACGTCCGGCCACATCCAGAAGATCGTGGAGATCCGCACGGATTGCGATCAGGACGCGCTGATCCTGCTGGTGGAGCAAATCGGCGCGGGGGCTTGCCACACCGGCCGGAACTCGTGCTTTTACCGCAAGGTGGTGCCCGCGACGGCGAAACTCGAGATGACGGGCGGCGGCAAGTCGTTCGATCCGGCGGCGGTTTATGGGAAACCCTGAAATTCGATCAATTTCGGGTTGCAAACATCGAATTGAGCCGCTAGCTCTCCCGCCCCGCGCGTCCGGCATACGGCAAGGACAACGCAGGCAGCACATTACTTTTCCGCCAAGGAGGACCCCAATGCATATCATCAAGAAAATCGAGTCAGAGCAATTGAAGCAAGACGTCGCCGAGTTCAACGTCGGCGACACCGTAAAGGTCCATTGCCGGGTGGTGGAAGGTGGCAAGGAGCGGATCCAGATTTTCGCCGGCATCGTGTTGGCCCGTGGCGGCTCGGGCGTGAACGCCGCGTTCACCGTGCGCAAGATTTCCTACGGCGAAGGTGTGGAACGCGTGTTCCCGCTCCACACGCCGCGGATTTCGAAAATCGAAGTCACCAACAAGGGCAAGGTCCGCCGCGCCAAGTTGCACTACCTCCGCGAACGCGTCGGCAAGCGCGCCCTCCTCGTGAAGAGCGCCAACTGATCGGAACGATCGGAATCTCCTCAAAACGCCCCGCCCGGATTCCGAGCGGGGCGTTTTGTTTTTGTGATTTCCGCTTTCCCGCCGTGAGAGACCACGCCACCTTGCCGCCGTGCGCGTCCCGATTCCCTTGGTCATCTTCCTCGTCCTGGCCGTCGTCGGCGGAGTATGGTGGAGCAACACGCGGCACATGGATTTCCTGACGCCGCCGTCGGCAGCAAAGTTGGCGGCAGTCCGCATTCGCGTCGAATCGTCGCTGCCGCGAGAGGATCAGGCGGACGATGCGATTTCGGTTCCCGTTGTGAAACAACCCGAGCCGCCACTGCTCGTGGCGGAGCCGGAAATGGACTTGGGCGATCTAACGACACCGGCGACGTTGCACCACTACGCCGAACTAACACCGGGAGGAGCCTCGCATTTGATCGAGTTGGCGACGGGACTTGAGAAAAAGGGCGAATTCCAACGCGCTTTGCTGGCTTGGGAGCGAGTCCTCGATCTAACACCAGCCGACGCGGCCCAGGTGGCCACTGCTATTTCCGCGATCAAGCGGCTGCGTCCGACCCTGCCCGAATGGAATTCCAAGCCCGAGGCTAGGCTCCAGATCACGCTGCACGCCGGCACGGGCAAGAAACTGGCGGCCACGCTTACGCCGATCCTCGAGGGCGTCGCCCGCGATCTGGAAGCGGCCTCTTCCGGCGTCGTGAAATTCACCGCAACAGTGACTGCCGGGAAGACCAGCACGACCGCGAAGGGACCGACGCCGGTCGCCCTGTGGCTAGCCGGCCCTGACAAAAAGTCCCCCGCCACGGAAACGCTGTCCTTCACGGTGGATTCGGCGGATGCGCTACGCCAAAACATCCTGAAGACCGTCTTCCAGCTCATCCGCAGCCACCTCTCCCGCAGCACCAAATACACCCCGCCTGCCGCTTTGGCCGCAGATGAGGAGCCGCAGAGTTCGCTCAATTTCCGGGTCACGCGGTTGTGTTGGAGGGAATTCGCCACCGCCCTGAATCTTCCGCCGAGCAAGCCAAAATAGTCCGCAGTTCGCCCTAAGTTTTCGACCGCCAGCCACGTTTCTCCATGCTACCATGCTTCTCCGCCTCCTCATTTTCGCCCCACTTTGCGCCAGCATCTTGCTGGCTCAGGAAACCCCACTCGGCAAACCACACGCCGCAGAAGCGGTCAAGCCGTCGGTGAAAAAACTCGATGCGACCCACTATCAGATCGGCGGCGTAAGCTTCGACGAGAAAATGCGGGAGATCCGTTTCCCGGCGAAGGTGAACCTGACCGAGGGACTGCTAGAATATCTAATTGTCCATCAACACGGCAAGGTCCATGAGGCGCTGCTCTCCACGGAAATTTCACCGACCGATCTGAACCTCGCCTTCACCCTGCTGCGCTATCCCCCGTCGCGTGAACTCTATCCGCTGCCGGAAGAAGACGGCGCGGCTTCTAGCAAATTTCCAACAGTCCCCGCCGACGTCAAAGCCCGCGCACGAATAACCATCGACGTGGAATGGACAGTGGACGGCAAAGTCCGCCGAGTTCCCATCAACGAATGGATCCAGCACGGCGTGAAAGCCACATCAATGCCCGCCGGGCCTTGGGTGTACGGCGGCTCAGAATTCTCCGAAGGGAAGTTCATCCCCGAAACCAGTGGCGACATCGCGGCCATTTTCCTGGCGATGTCCGCGCTCATTAACTATCCGGGCGATGACAATAACAGCGACGATGTGTGGACTCCATTTCCCAAAAGAGTTCCCCCGTTAGAAACAAACGTCACCGTGATCATCGCTCCCTATCAAAAATAATTCACCCACTCTAAACCATGAAACTCCTGTCCACATTGATGATCCTCGGCACGGCCATCGGCAATGCCGCCGAGCCAGCCCCGAATCCACATGCTTCGCTCAAACAAGAAATGCGGCAGGCAATCGCCCGCGGCAATTCGTGGTTGAAAGACCAACAGAAACCCACCGGCAACTGGGACGATGACGGCATCCCCGCGTTCAGCGCACTGG
>JAYTEI010000159.1:0-3665 GCA_043735445.1 Akkermansiaceae bacterium
GGGTCATTGGCCGTCGCGTTCGCCTGCGCGATAAAATCAGGCTCCGCAAACTCGATCTTGGGATTGCGCGCGAGAGCCGCCAGCACGGCTTCGAGCGCCCTCGCCGGCACGCGCACGATCCGCACATCGAGTCCCGGAATACGATCCACCTCCCCGCCCCCGTGAAACGAGAGCAGCGCGTGGAGATCGACTTCCGTGGTGCCTTTTGCCGGCTTCACGAGAATCTGACCCGCCACGGACGGTGGTGCCGCATAGGTCGCGGCAGTGAACAGAAGGCCAAAAGCAAGCAGGCCGAGCGTGAAACGGAGGGAACGACGGAGGATATTCATAGTGTGGAAATGAGCAGGTTTCGGGCTATCTGGCGCTGACAATTGCGCGGATGCTAGTTCGTCTTAACGTCAAAGCAAATCTTTGTCATGTTTTGGGGGGAGGAACACGGGAATCTTGTATTGGCAGGAAGGTTCAGGAAGAGGAAATGGCACCCCAGGACAACCATTCTCTTTCCGCAACCACTTCTGGACAACTCTCACCAGCTCTATCAAAACTTGGGGAGTGAAACGCTTTTTCCGATCTGAGGCAGGTGCCGTTATGTTGTGGGTGATGCTGTCACTCGTATTGGCTGCCGGGCTTGCGCCGTGGCTCTATCAGGCGGGAAATCATCTTGCTCGGGCGGCCGCGACCGGGGACTTACCGGCGATTCTGGAATGGCTGGGGGCGGCGTGCGGGCGGGCGGAATTCAGCCGATTTTTCAGCCGCTCGTTGTTGTTAGCTGCGTTGTTGACGATGCCGATGTTGTTCTGGCGAATCCGGATGGTGCGGGCCGCGAGTGCGGGCAGAGCGGATTCGTGTGTGCGGGTGGGCTGGGGTCCGGCCTTGATTCAAATCGCCGTGGGATGCGTGATCGCGGCGGGGATGCTGTGGGCACTCGGACTGTTGTTGAAAGGGCAGGGAGCTTTTATTCTGAAGCCGAACTCATTGGGATTGGGCAAACTGATTGGGAAAATTTTAGTGCCGACGCTGGTGGTGCCGCCGCTGGAAGAATGGTTGATCCGCGGGGTGTTGTTAGGGATGTGGTTGAAGTTTGCGAGACCGCTGGCGGCGTGTGTCGGCACCTCGTTGTTTTTCGCTTTCATCCATTTCCTGAAACCGCCGGATGGCTGGGTCATCGCCGATCCGGCGTCCGCATTTGCGGGGTTCGAACTGCTAGGAAAGGTGCTGTTCCATTTCACCAACCCGCAGTTTTTCGTGACCGACTTCGCCACCTTGTTCGTCGGTGGCATGATCCTCGCGTGGGCGCGGGTGCGGACGAATGGGCTGTGGTTTTCCATCGGCCTGCACGCGGGATGGATCGCGGGCTTCAAGGTGTTTAACCAGCTCTATCAGCCGGCCGAGAGACATCTGTGGGGCATCGGGGAAACATTTTCCGGGGTTTTCCCGATGGTGACGTTGGGGCTAACGGCCGTGATCTGTCATTTCGCGCTGCGGCGTTTTGAAACGGAGCGGGCGATCGGTTAGCCACGCATCACGGTGACCACGAAGATGCTCTGGAAGCCAGCGCGGCGCAGGATTTTCGCGCATTCGTGGACGGTCGAGCCAGTGGTTAGAACGTCATCGACGAGCACCGCGCCGACTGGCGATTGGCCGATGGAGTGGCGACCCGCGCGGGTGATGGCGAAGGCTCCGCGCAAGTTTTCCATGCGTTGGGCGCGGGTGAGGGCGGTCTGGTGGCCGGTGGCGCGGGTCCGCTGCAAGGCTTTGATGACGGGCAAGCCGATGTGACTGGCGAGTGCTCTGGAGATTTCCTCAGCTTGGTTGAAATGGCGGTGTTGGAAGCGCCGGCGATGAAGCGGGACGGGGACCAACGGCCAGTTTCCGGCGAGCGCGGGAGCGAGTCGGGGATCGCCGAATGAGCCGGCGGCAAGTCGCCCGAGGTCGTGGGCGAGGTGGAGTTCGCGGCTGTATTTCAAACGGTGAATCATTTCTAACGTGCGTGGATCGCGGACCATGGCGGGCCGGGCGAACTCGAACGCAAACTTGAGCCGGTGGCAGTTAGGGCAGGCGAAGGTGTCTTCGATTTCACCCTGAAATGACTCGCCGCAGGATTTGCAAAATGGTGCCACCAGCCGGGGCAGGTCCGCATCGCACTCTGCGCACAATGCCCGCCCGTCCGACAATGACGTGCGGCAGACCGCGCACTGCGGCGGGTAGAGCAGATCGAGTGAGCGGGTCCACCATTTCCGCCAGCCGCGGACTTCAGGCCGTGGCATCGGTGGCATCGGCGGTGCTTGTTAGGTAGTGGGTGAAGACGCCCGCGAAGAGGATCCCGGCGAGCGGAATGAGACCCTGCGCCAAGGTGGGACCGGTCAGCACGCTGGGGAATCCAGCCGCCACCGTCACACTGGCGAGGACGCCGTTGACGAAAATCCAACCGCTGTGAAGGCCAATGGACAACCCCAGCGAGGCAGTCCGCCAGCGGGCATACGCGAGCACCGCACCGAGTGCTAACAGCGGCGCGAAGGTGCCCAGGACGATGCGCGGCTCGCTCAAGCGGACGGCGATTTTGCCCAGCAACTCGAAGCCGACACCCGAGGCATCTGGGTCGAGCACGTTCAAGCCAAGAGGTGGATTGAGGAAATGCACCAGCGCGAATAGCAACGCTGATAGACTGATAGCGGCTAACGGACGCATCGCCCGCAGGAAGATCCCCAGCGCGATTCCGCGAAATACGAGTTCTTGAAAAATCGCCAGCCCAAGGGCGGTTGTGAATCCCCGCAGCGCGATTTTCGCGAGCGATCCTGCGGGCTGTTTCCACTCGAAGACTCCGGTGAAAATCAGGCACCCGGCGATCAATAAAAACACCCCTGTGACTGACAAAAACCCGATCACGGCTTGGCGCAGTCGGCGGGGATTATTGAGCAGCCGCTGCCCGCCATTCCAGGCTCGTGACTTGTCCGCAAGCTGCGTGTCCTTGCCCGGCGCGGTGCGCATTTGCAGCCAATGCAGGAGCGGCAGGAATAACAACACTGCGGAGCCCAGCAGGCTGACTTCGAAGAATTTCGGGAAATCCGCAGCGCGGCAAATCCCCGCGAGCCAGTGCAGCGGGCCGTTGGTTTGCTTAACGGACGAGATCTCTGCGAGAGCTTTTCCTGCGTTGTAGATCAGCGGGGAAACCCACGCACCTAGCAGCGCCGAAGCTGCGGCGTAGAGCCACACTTTCAAGACCTCAGAAGGAAACGCGCCGCGCATGGCGGGCATCCTGTGGGGAAGTTAGATGAAATGAAAGCCCGGGATCGGCGAAATTACCTTGGTGCCCATTCACCCGCTCTTTTACGCTGCGGCCATGCTCAGCATCGAACCGGTCGGAAACATCCGCAGCCAATGGGGCGAAGGCCCGATCTGGTGGCAGGAGGCCCTTTATTTCGTCGATATCGAGGGCCACCGCGTCTTTCGCTTCGATCCCGCTGACGGCAGCGAAAAGTCATGGGATGTCGGCCACCGGGTGGGCACCGTGGTCCCACGCGAGAGCGGCGGGCTGGTCATCGCCGGCGATCACGGGCTGCTGTTTCTCGACGAGGAAACCGGCCACCTAACCGCCATCGCCGATCCCGAGGCGGACAAACCCGACAACCGCTTCAACGACGGCAAATGCTCACCCGACGGGCGAT
>JAYTEI010000160.1:0-17497 GCA_043735445.1 Akkermansiaceae bacterium
CGCCAGCTACGTTGGCAGGACCGAGAATGGTCAAGTCATCCGCAGTCGTCGGAGTCGCATTCGGATTCCAACCCAAATCCCAAGTCGTGTTTGTCGCGCCCGTCCAACTGCGCGTGACCGCCTGCGCTGAGTTGCCCCCGAAGAGCACGGCGATGAAACCGGCGAGGATGAAGGCGTTAGAGCGGAGGAATGGGTTATTGCGGGTTTTCATAATTGGTAGGTTGCAAACGTGAGTTGAGGAGCAAAAAATAGAAGCAGGATTTCAGGATTCAAGTAAGGCAAGAGTAGGCATAAACCCTACTGCGGCGCCATGGAACATCGAAGGAAATTCATGGACATTCGAAGGATTTACGCGGATCCCGCCCTCCACCTTCGCACCGCCACCGGGGCCGCTCGAAATCAGCCAGCTCCGAGCGGTTCTCGATCACGAGCACTACCTCGGAGCCGGCCGCTAGGTCGGCCGCACGCTCGTCCAGATCGTGCATCACCAGGAGCACAAACGCCCCAAGAAACTCTGGCTCAAGACCCTCTCGCGCAACACCCGGGTCATCCTCACCGGCACCCTTAACGGCTGGCTCGCCGCCCACCATGGCACCCTGCCGCGCGCGCTGGCCCCTCGACGGCAAATACATCCGCGACCTCCTGCTCACCCCCGCGCTTTAGCGAGCACGAAAGCGGTATTGCGTTGTGCGGTGATCGCGCTCAAGAGCCGCCATGCCAACCACCTCTCCTGGCCCGCCATCCCCTACAACTTGGTCTACAACAATGTTCTCAAATGAAAAAGCCGTGGCAATGCTGGGATCTTGAAGAAATTTGTCCGACACCCCATTGCCCACCACATCCAGGTACACCCTTGTCGCGCGGGGGAATTCGGGGCATTGAGCGTGATGCCCATCGTGCTTGCCTCATCCTCGCCCCGCCGCCGTGAATTGTTAGCCGAGGCGGGGGTGGTGTTCGAGGTGATGCATTCGCCCGCAGAGGAAGTCCACGATGCGACGATGAAACCGGATGCCTTGTGCGAACTCAATGCCGCGTTGAAAGCGGAGGCTGTGGCCCGGATGCGGCCGGACGCCACGGTGATCGGCTCGGACACCTTGGTTTTCATCGATGAAATCCCATTGGGAAAACCGGCGGATTTGGATGAAGCGCGTGGGATGTTGCGGCGTTTGTCCGGGCGCACTCACTGCGTCTGCACCGGAGTTTGTATCATCTATCCGGGCGGGCGGAAAAACGTGTTTCATGACATCACCGCAGTAACATTCCTGCTGCTAGACGATGCGGCGATCGCCGGCTATTTCTCACAAGTGAACCCGTTAGACAAAGCGGGGGCCTATGGAATCCAAGAGTGCGGCGAGCAAATCATCGCAGGGATTTCCGGTAACTACGACACCGTCATGGGCCTGCCGGTGGCGATGGTAGTGGAGGCGCTGGAGTGATGGGGTGTGGGGCAGCTCGGGATCTCGGATAAGATTGCCGATGAGCATCATGACTAAAAGCCTATCCTGCGTCCTAGCGGCGGATATCATCCCTTCCCACTGTTGGTCTCCACTTTGCATCCGTCCGTTGTCCGGGCGTTACGCCCTGAAGTGTGAAATGGGTGAGTCACTGTCGGCCGTACCGGGTCGCCACCACCCCCTCAAAAGTGGGAGAATTTGCCCGGTTGATTGCCTTTTGGCGTTCATCCACGCTCGCCGCACGTTGAATCCGATGAGAATCTTTGGCCTTCTAACGGCCATGGCCATCACGGCCTCCGCCATCGCCGCAGATGACGCTGGTTACACCTGGCCACCCGAGGCTGTGTATGTTGAAGAAGCCGGCGACTACTTGGTATTCTGGGCTTCCAAGATTGGCAGCGCTAACTATAGCAAACAACGGATCTGAGCCAGTCGCACCAAGGACTTCAAGACTTTTGACAAGCCATTGATCCATATCGAAAAAGCTTCTGACATTATCGATACTGACATCATCCGCGAGAACGGCAGTTACTAACGTTTTTCCAAAAATGTAACCTCCAAAGCGCTTACGGCAAAGGTCCGAAAAAAGTCCGCTCCACTGACCGGATTAAATAACCTGGATGCGTTAGTTTCCCTTCCTGCGAATACTCGAAAGTCCCGCCTTGAAAACCGTAGCGGCCCGGCCCAGCGTCCAGCCATGCAAGCCGTCGGCCAGATGATTTCCTCCCTGCGGCGGTGGCTTGTCTATCCGGTGCTGGGCTTGCCTCTAACGGCGGCGACGATCACGCTGCCTGCGGTGGCGGATACTTCGATTTTTGAGGGCAATCCAGATTCCGATCTGGGCGGCACCTCGCTAGTCGCGGGGACGAACCAACAGTATTCGCGGGCGCGGGCGATGTTCCGCTTCGACCTCAGCGCGGTGCCTGCGGGTGCTTTAGTCACCGGGGTGCAAGTTTCACTTTATGTCAGCCGCAGACCAGACCCTGACCAACATACTGGGCCGGTGGATTCGGATTTCAGCTTGCACCGGCTGTTCGTCGGTTGGGGGGAAGGCACTGGCAGCAGTACCACCGGATCGGCCGCGCAGCCTGGCAATGCGACTTGGAATCAGCGGAAATTCGGCAGCTCGTCGTGGGCAAGTCCAGGGGCGCTGATCGGCGTGGATTACGCGGAGACGGCAAGTGCCTCGACGCCTGTTAGTGGAGTGGGCAGCTATCTGTGGGGATCGTCTAACGGGCTGGTGGACGACGTGCTGGCATGGCAGGCCGACCCGGCGGCGAACTTCGGTTTCATCCTTGTTAGCAAGGATGAGTCCGCGCTGGGCAGCGGGCGGCGCTTCGGCTCGAAGGAGCAACCCGGCGGGGCAATTTCTCCGGCACAACTGATCGTGACTTACACCGTGGTGCCCGAGCCGACAGTGGCGGGGCTATGGGTAGTCGGGCTAACAGGGCTGCTTTTTGTGAGGAGCAGGCGCGGCCGGTCCGCAGCTCAGTGACTGATGAGATCATCCTCGGTGCCCATCCGCCGGTCCGGTCCGGCAGAGTGGATTTCCATCTGGTCCTTGCCGAGCTGATGGAAAAAGTAGGGCGTCCCCCAGCGGTCAATGAGTTCGCCCTTGCTACTGAGCGACTGGCCCTCGGGCGGGCCGAGTCGTGCGCCCTTGGGATTGCCGCCCATGATGGCATTCATCATTTCCGCGTTGGTGCCCACGGGGTTCTCGCCGGCGAGCGTGCGGTAGTCGCGCAGCATCAGGGAAATTTTGTCAAAATCGTTGGCGACTTCCGGCTCCGAGTCCGCCGCTTGGCGGGGCGGCGGAGTGCTGGGCGGATAGGAAACAACGAGTGGGTTTTCATAGCCCCGCCGACTGGCAGCACGCGAGGCTTCGGCAGATGGCGGCGCTGCTTGCTTTGGGCTGGGTGACGTTGCCGGTCCAGTTAGAGCAGGGGACTCGACCGGCATAGTCGCTTGGACTTCCGGCGCAGCCGCACGAGCGGGTACAGGCGTGTTAGGCCGGGTGCCGAGCCAATTTCGAATGAGCACCACCGCGATGGCCACCACGAGAATAACCTTCACGGATCTCATGTTAGAGGAAGCCGAGATTGGGCGAGGCGAAGCGACCGAGATTGGGGAAAACCGTGTTGATGCCGGCGGCATCGACCCCGAACCAACTGGCGATGGTGGCCGCGTATTGATCGACCGCCGTGGTGGGAATCCAGCGTCCGGTGCTGGTGTCATCCGGGCCGTTCACGGCGAGTGTCGGGAATTTCCCATAAGTGGCACCGCCTTTGACCGCGCCGCCCATCACCAATTGGTGGCCGCCCCAGCCGTGGTCGCTGCCGTAACCGTTAGCGGGGAAAGTGCGGGAGAAATCGCTGGCAGTGAAGGCGGTGACGCTGTCCTTCAACAACTCCGTGCCGACGGGCGAGCCGACCGGTCTGCCAATGTCTGACATGGCCTGATAGAGCGCATTCATTGTCTTGCTCAAATCGGCGAGGCGGTCTGCATGATCGCCGATGATGACCTTCGCGTTATCGACAACCGTCGATCCTTGGTTCTTGGTCTGATTGGTGTGAGTGTCGTAGCCGCCGACCTGGATGAAGAAAATCTGGCGTTTCATACCGAGGCCACCACTGGCGACGCTGCGGCTGCCGAGGTCGATGAGGCGGGCGACCATTTTCATCTGGCCCATGAGTCCTGAGTTAAACGGCGCGGCAGTGCTATTGGGCGTGGCGATGGTGGTGGTGAAGCGCGTGAGCCACGCTGCGCTCGCATTGAGGCCGAGAGCGGCGGTGAGTGACTCAGCTTGACCGATAGAATGCTCAAAAATTTCCGCATAAGCTCGGGTCTGTAAATTGGTCGAGCCTTTGTTAGTGGTTAGGATCGTATCCAGTGCCACCCTGCGGGGATCTTTCGCGGCGGGCGGCGGGGAGCCGAAGCCACTGAGCTGCACCGCGCCGCCGGTAGTGATGGCATAGGGCGGCGCGAGATTGCTATTACTCACTTCAAAGATATTCGATCCGGCGAGCGTGACCGCCATCGAGATGCCGCCGTTAAAGTTATAGTTTGCGGCGGTGAATAAATCCGCGATGCGACCACCCCAGCCGCTGGTGTATGGTTGGTCTGGCAGCGAGGTTTGCCACTGAGTTTGCTGGTCACTGTGGGAAAAAAGTTGGGGCGGTCGCGGCACGCTGTTAGCACTGTATTGCACCTTGGTGAGTGGGAAACTGAGAGTGCCCACATTAAACACTGGCGCGACCACTCCGGCGTCAAACAAGGTCCGCATCTCGGGCATCGCGGGATGGAATCCATAGTCATGATAATCGTCCACTGGGTAGCCGTTAGTGCCATTGCGCGAGTTCATGGCGAGGGCAGTTGCCCCGCCGCCGTCGGCGTTGGGGATGGCAAGCACCGGCGAGCGGATGGCCGCATAGTTGTCCCACTCCGCCGGGATAGTGGGGATGATCATGTTGTTGGAATCATTGCCGCCATTGAGGAAGACGCAGATGAGTGCCTTGTAATTACTAGGCGGAGCACCCTCAGCCACGGCCGAGTTGAGAAGACGTAGCTCGCCGATGGTTCTCGCAAGCACGGTGGTGCCGAGGGCGGCACTGCCGAAGCGTTCGAGAAAGCTGCGGCGGGAGATATAAGGAATGTGGAATTCGCGTTTCATGGTCGGACTATTTTTGAATGGCATACTCGGCGGAGGTGACGATCAAGTGAACAATGGCGCGCACGCGGTCCCGCATCTGGGTGCTCGTCGGAGTGGTGTAGGCGAGGTTAGTTTTGACGTAGTTCTCAATCGTCAACTGGGTGGATAGCGGGCCACCGGTTAGCAGGACGCCCAGCTCACTCACCAGCGCGACCACCCCGGCGTTGCTAGTCTTGGCGGGTGTCATATAAGAGGCCAAGTCCAACATGATGGCATTGGCACCGAAGAAGCTGACATAACCATTCAAATTCCCGGTGTTGTTCGTCAGTGTCCCTTGGGTGATGAGGTTGGTGAGATTCATGGTATTTGAATCATTGGTAAGTTGAAACTCCGGTGTAGTCATTCCTGCCTTGGCCATCGCTCCGGGGTATTGGTAATCCGGATAGAAATAGTTAAATACCGTGGTGGAGTTCAGCGGCGTCTGGTTAAGATTGGTAGGGGTCGTGCCGATGCCCCAAGTGCTAAGATCGACAGCGACAGTCCCACTGCGAATCCATTGCGAACCCTTGAGCGGATAGACGATCACGCTGTTGCTGCCTTGAGAGCCATTGGTGATCGTCGGGGTGGCTGGAACCGTTATCCTAAAAGCATTAGGCGCGGTGACAGCCGTGACTGGATAGATCCCACTGGTCGCCGCGACGGGGGCATTTAACGTCACAAATTTAAGCAATACATAATCCACGCCGGCGACCAGACTGTGGTTGCCCGAGGTCTGAATCGTGATCGACTGGGTTCCGGCATTCCCAGACACGTTGTAGCCGGCATTGAGTTTGGGGATGAGACAATTTCCCCCGGCCACGATTCCGGGATCTATCTCCAGCGTGACGGTAAAGGATGAGCCGGTGACTGAGACAACCGAGTATCGTTTAGCCACGCCCGTTAGTCCGCCGCTGGTGAAACTTACATATAGATCATCGCCTACTGCGAATCCACCGCTATTGATAGTCGCACTGAGACCCGAAACGGTGTAGGTGGGAGCGAGGGTTGACGAGTTGTTATCCACGATGAACGAGTTCAGAGTCACGCCCGAAATCGAGTAAGTCTTTACAGTGGGTAATTCAGTAGAACCCGCAGTCGCTACGAAATTTGAGAGCCTCACACTTTCATTCACAAGCCGGTGGGGTATGGGGTTTCCATTGAGATCGCGAGTGGTGATGGTGATAGCTCCCAAGCCGTTTTGTGAGTAATTACTATTCGGAAAACTCGCGGCAGGGAATGCGCGCGCCGGGCCAGTGACGCGGAGCAGCGGCTCGCGTTGTTTGCCGAATTTATTATCCGCGATGGCGGTGGTGCCGCGTGCTTCGGCATCCAACAGGATGGCGCGGAAGACTTCCTTCATGTCGCCACGGGTGCCGGTGACACCATCGACGGTTTGTTCACCATTGAAGGCGCGGACCACTCGCTGGACGTATTCGGGATTCGGATGACTG
This sequence comes from Akkermansiaceae bacterium, assembly GCA_043735445.1. Lineage (GTDB taxonomy): Bacteria > Verrucomicrobiota > Verrucomicrobiia > Verrucomicrobiales > Akkermansiaceae > Luteolibacter. Next base: position 6,594 of record JAYTEI010000160.1, read on the forward strand.
GTCACCAGCCGCTGAATCAACTGGCGGCAAATATAGGGACCGACGGCGGAGTTTGTCATGATATTATCCAAGGTGGCTTCTAGGTCTTTCAATCCGTTTAAGTCATACTGATTGGAAATGGTGGTAGTGACTAAATACCCGGGACCATTGATTGAGTCGGTCGTTTGGATCGAGATGGGATTAGGATCAGATGCTATAGAGGTCGGGTCGATGTTAGTCGCCGGCGGCAAGACGACATTGTCCAATAAGACTTTACTGCCGAGTTCATGTTTGGCGGGCACTAGGACCATCGGGTCGAGGTAATTGGTGGCCGGGCTGAAGCTAGTCGGTAGGCGACCATTACTTTGCAAGGCTTGGCCCCAGTTCCAACCGGTGAAGACGCGGGCCATCCCGGTGACGACTTCTTGGTTATAGGTGGGAACCGCATTGCCCTTGGAATCCAGCACCAGGCTGCCGTCCGGCCACGTCCGATAGAGACCTGCGGAAAATAACTGGAGAATTTCCCGGGCGTAGTTCTCATTGGGGTGCAGGCCGGTTTGTATATTGCCAAGAGTGTTAGCCCGCATGTCGAGATAGACGCCCATCGCCGAACTTAGAGTGACTTGCTTGAGGATATCGCGGAAATTCCCGAAGCAAGATTCTAGTAAAATATCATAATAATCTGCCAAGGTGCGACCATTGTTGTTGAGTGGCCCGGTGTCCGAGACCACGAGAATTTCACTCAATGCAAAGGCGGCGCGTTGGCGCAATTGATCCGGTGCGGTGACGGAGTTTTTCCACCACGAGTTAAACATGAGAGTGCTGCCGTATGGGTTCTGAGGATCGGCACTGAGGTTTTCTAAGATATAGGGAACGTTCTTGGTGATAGGTGCAATGAACTGGTTTTCGATCCACGGGCGGTAGCCGGCCGCCTTGACGGAGGCCATGTCGGTCGGGCTTGGTCCGAAGGTGGCCTGAGTCAGGAAGCGCGAGTTCGCGCCGTCACTGGTGGCGTGCAAATCCGCCCACGTCGGATAGGTGGGAGGCGGCGGAGCGGTCTGTGAACCTGCTATTTTACCGAAGGTGCCAGCCAATTCACCGGAGGGATTATTAAGTGTGGAAATCCCTAGATAAACGCCACCGAGATCAAGAGATTCGAGGTCGGATGCTTGCAGGGTCCAAGTGTATCCCCCATCAGTGGTTTTTGATGCCGGATAGTTTTTTTCTTGGGCGTTGATGTCAAAGAGCACAGTTCCCGCGCTACTATAGATTTTGCGAGAGGTGGCACCGGAAGTTAGGCCGGTGTAGTTCAGTTGCAGCACCGCGCTGGTTCCATTCACGCGGAGGAATGCGCCGCCCGTTCCGGTGATGCCGGACAGTCCTTGGGCGCCTTGCAGATTTGTAACATAGAGCGTGCCGGGAAGGGTCGTGGTAGGCGGGTTATCCCACGGCGAGATTGCATAAGTGGGAATCACTCCACCAACTGAAGCGGCAGCAGGCGGGCAGCCATTGGTGATCGGGCTTGCGGTGTTACCCGTAGGATCGAGGAACCAGGCGACTGATAGATGGCTGGATGAGCCGCTGGCACCGGTGTTGTGGAGTGCCTCGATATAATATCTTTTTCCAGCGACCAGCGACAACCAACGGGATTTCTGGTTAGGGTTCGCATCCCAAGTCTTTGGTGACGTTCCGGCCGGGCCGGTCACTTTGGCCCGCAGCACTTTGTTGACCAGCTCGCTATTGTTCGAAATCCATAACTCAGCGGCATTGCTAGCGGCGATCCAGAAGTAATAGTTGCCGGTGGCAGGTGGGATGAAATAGCCGCGCAGTCGCTCGCCAGTGTTGTCGGGATAGGGAGTGGCGTCATCGGCAATCGGCACTGTGTCGCTGGTGGCGGGAGGAGTGGTCCACGGAACGTTTGCCAGGGCCGGGCCGGTGACTCCGCCAGTCCATAACTCGCGGGTAAGTTGACTGCCGGCAGCAATCACTTCGAGTGTCATGACCGCGCTGCCACTGCCTGCGGCATTGGTCGTGGTGATGGTGAATTGATAGATACCTGCTGCGGGAGGCGTGCCACTGAGGACGCCATTGAGCAGCGACAACCATGCGGGCAAGCCACTGGCGGTGATCGTCCCACCGTTGCTGGAAGTTAGGTTTGTAGAAAACGGTGTGCCCAAGCCGAGGATGGTTACCATGTTAGTCGGGCTGGTGATGGCTGGGCGACCGGTCGTCGTCGGAAACAGACGATTCATCGGAATGATTTGTTTGGCCTGGTCGTCGCTATACCAAGAGAGGTGCGCTTCCGCCGAGCCTGTGGCTTCATAGTAATCCATTCTAATATCATAAAGCACCCCAGCCTGAAGGTTAATGGAGCCGGTGCTATCGGTGACACTACCGCCGGGCCAACGGTTGACGAGGAGTTGGTTGTTTACCCATAACTGCACTCCGTCGTCCACCCTCGCGACGAAGTTATATTTTTGCGAGTATTGGGGTAAAATTTGGCCGCTCCAGCGGGTGCTGAAGTAGTCTGCGCTGATCGACGGAGATGGCGTTCCTGTGCCCCAGGTGAAGTCGATGGTCGGGTCGAGACGAATGAGGGGAGTGCCAAAGCCAATGATGGTCACACTGCCGGATCCAGAGCTGGGTAGGCTTGCTCCAGCGAAGTTTACCTTGAAGGCGGTGGCTGTGACTGGAGCGACAATGGTATAACTCAGCGGGGAGCTATAGGGGGAGGTTTTTAAATTTCCAGAACTGAACCACAAGTTGACGGTGTTTCCCGCAACAAACGGAATGGCGGGTGTTCCCGAGTAAGTGATGGTGGCGCTGCCGGTGGTGGTTGTTTTGGTGTAGTTATAGCTGGAGTTTGCATCAGGAGTGTAGGTCGCGGTGAGTCCTGTGCCCGCAGGATTTCCCGAAGGATAGATCGTCACCCCGGCGGAAGCAGTGCTGCCCAAAGTATAACTGCCGGAGGCTCCCGCCGATCCCGGCGCGCCGCCAGTTAGAAAAACCGTGGCCGGACTGGTCCGGCTGGCGTTAAACAAAGGAATGATGGTTATATCTAGCGAGTTCACTCCCACCGGGAAACTAACCGAGGCGGGCAACGGCGCGAAATCAGTGCCTTCCACCGCAGTTCCGGTCTTAGAGAGGGGCACGGTGACCGGGCCTAGCAGCATGAAGCCCGAGCGGGTGATGCGGATCACCCCGTAGTCGCCAGTGGGTGTCGCCTCTCTATCGATGGCACTCAGTGTGACTTCATTTTGGAGCTGAAGATTGGCCGCGAGGGACGTGTGGTTGAAGCTGGTTTGCCCACTGATGGGCGAGTTTGCCGAGAGTCCGAGCACGGACTTCGCCCAGTCGCTGACTTGATCGCCCTGCGTCGCCTGATCCGTGACGGACAGATGGAAAAACTTTCCCGCGCTAAGCGGCACGGTGAGCATCTTGGGGGTGCCGTCGCCAGAGACGGTGGGAAGCGAGCCCTTGCTCCAGGCATCCATCAGGTTCTGGCTACTTTCCGCGCCGTAGAGTTTTCCGACGACGGTGGGGAACGTAAGCGAGAGGCTGGTGGGATTCGCGGCCACAGTGGGCGGCTGGAAGTGGGATTCGCCGGGGAGCTTTTGAAAGGGATTGGTGCCTGCTAGAAATTCGTCGCCGTTTTTCACGCCGTCACCGTCGGCATCTTGGTCCAGCCAGTCGAGGTAGGGCGACTGCTGGTCCATTTGCACGTTGAGCACGCCGTATTTCTGTTTCCAGACTTCCCGGTTGATCGTTGGGTCGATCTGAGCTTGGGACTGCGCGGCCAAGCACAGCACTGCGGCAAGGCAGCTAACAGGGAACGCGCGCACGTGACGGATGGAAGCGGACATCATTTTATGAGGTTACATTCAACGGCACAACGACTGAGGCGAACGGCGAAACCTTGGGTTTTCAAGAGCAGCCGAAGGGGAAAATCAGACGGTTAGCAGTCCCGATCCGTTTCCATTCCACAATCGTTTAAAGTCGGAGGACATGACGTTATCACGGCGGTAAGTCAAATTGAAATCCCCGTGATTAGATCAAGTGGCGGCGTTGAGATGGGGAAATAAATAAAAACAATTGTTGCAAATTCGTCTGCTGTGGGGCAATTCACGGGTCGATCAGGCGGCGGAAGTTAGTTGGATCGCTCTTAATTTGATCTGTGACGCCATGGTCCGGGGAAGTGTTGAATCAGCATGGCGTCATTAGAATTGAATCAAATGGATATCTACGTGGGCAATCTGCCCTACACCGCTACTGAAGGAGACGTTTCTGGCCTCTTCGCCGCATTTGGACCTGTCGAACGGGTCAAAATCATCACCGACCGTGAAACCGGGCAATCCAAGGGATTTGCTTTCGTGACGCTCGGTGATCAAACCCAGTTGAACGCAGCCATTGAGGCTCTCAACGACTACGATTACAACGGTCGTGCTCTCCGCGTGAACGCATCCGAGCCGAAAGAATCCCGTCCTAGCGGCGGTGGCGGCGGCGGCTACGGCGGCGGCGGCGGCGGTGGCGGTGGCGGTGGCGGTGGTTACGGCGGCGGCAGTGGTGGCGGCGGTGGCTACAAAGGCGGCGGCGGTGGCGGTGGCTACAAAGGCGGCGGCGGCGGCGGCGGTGATCGTCGCGGTGGCGGCGGCGGCGGTGGCGGCGGTCGCTGGTAATCCGGCGTTTTCCTCATCACGTTTTTCAAAAGCGCCCGGTCCTCTTCACAGGGGACCGGGCGTTTCTTTTTTTGAAATTTCCGATCTCCAGAGCCTCACTCGGTCATCTGCTCGAGGTTGCTGTAGTAGTCGCCGAAAAACCCGATGATCTTCCACGCGACAAGGCCCAGAATCAGGAAATACAGCAGCTTGGGCACCATCACCGACATCGTCTTCGCGCTGGATTCGGCATCGTCCTGAAACACTTTCGACCAGCGGGCGAGATCCTTGTCCAAGGTTCCGGCTTCTTCCCCGGTCGAGTAGGATCTCGCAAATGCCTTCGGAAATGCCTCATCTGCCATGAACTGTGGGCCGAGTGCGGCTCCTGACTTCGCCACCATCACCAGCTTCTCGCCGGCCTCGCGGATGACCCCGCTATGGGAGGCATCGGATGCGAGTTGGGCAGTTTCGTGCATCGAGATTCCGGCGAGCACGCAGGAATGATAGACCTTGCAAAATCGCGCCATCGCCAAGTTGCGGCGGGCCTTGCCGACCCACGGGATGCGGTTGATCAGCCGGTCCACGCCTGGTTTTTGCGGTGCCATTTTTAACACTGCGCGGATGATCAAGATGACCGCGAATGTCACCGCGTAAACGATGAGCAACGTCACTAACACTCCTCCAAGGATCTCTCCGCCGGACTTTTCGCCCTTCATCAATGCGGCGGGCACGCTGCCGATGATGATGCCCATGTGCAGCACGATGAGCGGATAGATCAGGCTTTTCATCGCCTCGCGATGGGCGGAGGCAATCATCCCGAAATAGTCTGCTAGATGTTGAAATGCCGGTGCTAATTTCCCGCCGCGCTCGCCTGCGCCGATGATGTTGCGTTCGAGTTCGGTGATGGCGTTAGAGTCCTTGCTGAAAGCGGCGGTGATCGACTGCCCGGCCTCCAAGCCGTGGTTCAAATCCTTGAGCATGGCCGCTTGCGGGGCCGGGAGCTGCGTGTCCATCAGCACCGCCGCCGCCTTGCGGATGTCGAATCCCGCCTCCAGCAGCTTTGCCATTTCCGAGTAGAAAAGATGCTTGTGGGTGGCGCTTGAGGTCATGGATTGCGTTTAGCAATAAACGCGGTCGCCCCCTGCTCCAAGGTTCATTTCCGGAAAACCCGCCGTCGCTCAACCGCAGTTAGATTTTCTTGGAAATCATCTTCACCTTCGCCCGGCGGTAGTCCCAGACGTGCAGCCACGGGTGCATGCCGTGCTCATCCGTCGCAAAGTAGGCGGAGCCGGCGATCCCCGCAAACCACAAGGCAGGCACCACGATCAACGCCAGCCCGAGCGTGGCGATGCTCAGCCACAGCGCGACGAAGATCATCAACACATTGCCGGCCGTCATGATGCCCAGCCCTGCTAGATAATGGTGTTTGTAGAGATGCCCGAGTCCGGGGCAAACACTCAGCAGGGCCGCGACCTTGTTGCGGTCCACTTCTTTCCACGCGTCGAGTAATTCTTTCATGGGATTTTGTTAGGTTCTATTACAACTACATCATCACCATTCTGTGGCACGGGTGCAAGATCAGAAAGCGGGGAGTCTGGTCGAAAGCACGGCGATTCCCGTCTTCCCTCTTGTATATTTTCCTCGAAATTCCGACTCTCCCGCCATGCCCGCAGTGCCCGATGCCGATCCCCGCTTCAATGAATTCATCATCCTCCAAGCCCAGAACGCCGGGCTTTTTCTCGGCCAAATCCCAAATCCGCACAGCGGCGAAAAGCAAATCAACCTCCGCGCCGCCAAGTCCGTGATCGACTCGCTCGATATGCTGGTGGCCAAAACTCGCGGCAACCTTACCCCGACTGAGGCCAAACTGCTCGCCACCGCGCTCGACAATCTCCGCCCGCTTTTCCAATCCGCGCTTGCTTCCGCCGATCACTGACCTTTGTTCGCACCTCCCATGAATTTCGATCCCTTCAATATTGGCAACGTCCCCGTCGGCGGCCCAGCACCCTTTTTCATCCTCGGCCCCTGCGCCCTTGAGTCCGAAGCCTTTGCTTGGGAAATGGCCCGTTCACTCAAGGAAATCGCCGACCGCACCGGCATCCATTTCATTTTTAAAGCCTCCTTCGACAAGGCCAACCGCACCTCCGTCGGTGCCTTCCGCGGCCCCGGCGTTAGAGAGGGCTGCCGCATCCTCGGTGAAATCGGCAAGCAACTCGGCGTCCCCGTCACCACCGACATCCACACCGCCGACCAAGCGGAAATCGCCGCTGAGTTCGTCGATCTCCTGCAAATCCCCGCGTTCCTTTGCCGCCAGACGGACCTGCTAGAAGCCGCTGCCAAGACCGGCCGCGCCGTGAACGTCAAAAAAGGCCAGTTCCTCGCCCCGCTCGATACCGTCAACATCGCCGGCAAGATGCGCGCCTTCGGCTGCGAGCGCTTCCTCATCACCGAGCGCGGCACCACCTTCGGTTATAACAATCTGGTCGTGGACATGCGTTCGCTCTACTGGATGCGCAAGGAAGGTCTGCCGGTTATATTCGATGCCACTCACTCCGTCCAGCGCCCCGGCGGACTCGGCGGCGCCACCGGCGGCGATGGCGAACTCGCCCCGGTCCTCGCCCGCGCCGCCGTCGCCACCGGCATTGACGGCTTGTTCATGGAAGTCCATTCCGATCCCGCGAACGCCATGTCAGACGGCCCTAACCAAATCCCGCTGGAGTTCATCGAGGACTTGCTCGTTAAGCTGATTTCCATTCACCACGCATCGCATTGAGCCCCTTGCGCCGTCTTCTCACAGTTCTCGCCCTCGCTTCTCCCGTCCTCGCCGGGGACGCTGACGACGCCTCGGGAGGATGGCAAAAAATCTTCGACCTGCTGCCACCCGGCAGCGAACTCAAGGGCGTGATGCTTCCCCGCTATGATGAAAATCACAAGCTGGCCGCCGTCTTGAAATCGCAAAGTGTGATTCTCGTCGATGCCACCCGCGTCACCGGTCGCGGCGTTTCCTTCGAGCTTTTTAACCCCGATCAAACCCCGAAAGGCCGCATCGATCTGGTCAACGCCACCATCTATCAAAAAACAGAACTGATCACCACCCGCGATCCAGTGGTCATCAAGTCCGACCGCCTGCAAGCCACCGGCAGCGGCCTGTATTATTCCTTCGGTGGGAAAAAGGGGCTTCTGCTAGGACCGGGCACCACCACTCTTCAACTTCCGTCGAAAAAACCATGAACTCCTCAAGCTCCCTCCTCCGCGCCACGGCGCTGCTTGGCATGACGCTGCTCACCCAGCCGCTGTTAGCCGTGCCGCCGCCCGCCGTCACCCCTGCGGAAATCGCCGCACTTGAGTCGGTTGCCGCATCCAAGGCACCCGCTGCCGCAGCAGCTAGTGCCGCTGCCCGCGCCAGCTTGGAGGCTGACCTAACGGATGCTGCCACTGCGTCTAAGGCCGTCGCCGCTTTTCTCGTCCAAGCCGATTTGCCACCCATTTCCCCGGATGCCGCCGCCGCCGTTGCCAAGCCACTCGATATCAAACCGGGTCCGACCGACACCGTGATCAACTTCGATGGCGGAATGTATTTCGACCCCGACGAGGGCGTGCTCGTTTACCTTAAAAATGTGACGGTCAAAGATCCACGCTTCGATCTATCAGGAGCTAACGAGTTGAAAATCTTCTTCGGCAAAAAGCCCGCCAAGGAGACCAAGGACCAGTCGGAACCCAGCAAATCTTACAAGCCCAAGAGCGGCTTCGGCGGCGACATCGGCGGGAACTTCGGCGACGTCGAACGCATCGTGGCGACTGGCACGATTGTCCTCAACCAGAAGTCCACAGATGCCAGTAAGGAGCCGATCAAAGCCAGCGGTGCCACCTTCAGCTACAATCTCAAGGCCGACCAGATCCTCATCAGCGGCGGCTTCCCGTGGGTGCTTCAAGGCAACCGATTTTTGCGGGCCATGGAACCGAATCTCATTCTCCGGATTTCCCCGGCCGCCGGGAGTTTCGACACCCAAGGCCATTGGGAAATGGGCGGTAACCTCGAACAAAAAAAATAACCTCCCCCGTGATTCCAAAACTCTGCCCGACGCATACCCCCGGCTCCTCGTGTTCCAACACGGAGTCCGCCGTGCTCTTCGCCAACGGACTGCGCAAGACCTATAACGGCCGCGCCGTGGTCGATGGCGTTTCCATCACCGTCCAGCCCCGCGAAATCGTCGGTCTGCTAGGCCCTAACGGCGCGGGCAAGACCACCTCGTTTTACATGATCGCCGGATTGATTCCCGCCGACGCCGGCTCGGTGTGTTTCAACGGCCATGACATGTCGAAGATGCCGATGCACCGCCGCGCCCGCCTCGGCCTGGGCTATTTGCCGCAGGAAGAATCCATTTTCCGCAAGCTCTCGGTGCTCGACAACCTGCTCGCCATTCTCGAAACCCGCCCGAACCTCAGCCGCAGTGACCGTCACGACCGCGCCCACGACCTGCTCGCCCGCTTCGGCATCACCAGGCTTGCCAAATCGCTCGCCATCACTCTATCAGGCGGCGAGAAGCGCCGCCTCGCCATCGCCCGCTCGCTGTGCTCGGACCCGACTCTCTTGATGTTAGACGAGCCCTTCGCCGGCATCGATCCCATCGCCCTTGAGGACATCCAGCGGATCGTCCGCGAGCTGCGAGACCGAGACGGCTTGGCCATCCTCATCACCGACCACTCAGTCCGCGAAACCCTCACCATCACCGACCGCGCCTTCCTCATCCACGACGGCCGCGTCATCCTCGAAGGCGCGTCCGATGAACTGGTGGACGACCCCATCGCCCGCAAACATTACCTCGGCGAGGATTTTAAAATGTAGGGGGAATTGTTAGGAGTTCATTCATCTCCCGTGAGCCGCCAGATGTCCAGGGTCTTGCCGATGCGGCAAATTTCAGGGGACTCGTCGATCACTCCGCGGCTCAGCCAGCCAGCATTCCACTCCACCCAGTCAGCGCGTCCGGGAGCCATGAATGAACCGCTATTGATGATCCGGCGGCCGCTCCTGAGCCAGCAGCCTTCGCGGTGAAAATGGCCGATGATGAGCACTTCCGCCTCGGGGAAATAACTCTCACAGAATTTTGCGCCAGCCGAGCCTTGGATCATCCATGACTCGATCATCTTCACCGCGCGGCCCGGTGGGAGCACCGCGTCCCACGCCCGCTGGATGAAATGCCGGCCCGTCGGATACTCGATCGAGCACAACTGGCGGGCGATTTCCCGCGCCACCCGCAGCCGTTCTTCGATGTCTCTATCAGCGCGCGGATGTTGGTTCCACACCTCCATCACGTGCTCGCCGCCGACGAGGATTTCCCGCTTCCACGGTGAGCCGTCGAATAGCAAGGCGTCGCCGTGAGTGATGATGATCCGCCCGCCTGCTAGGGCTAACCAGCCCGACCCCGGCCAGCCGGGATCGTGGTTACCTGATAGAAAAATAGCCTCCGCGCCTTCCTCGCGGCAGATAGTTCGCAGCTCGTCTAACATTTCCCGCGAGCGGTCGTAAAGCTTGCCCGCAAGCTCCTGCCAGGTATCGCCATTAAAAACCACCGTGCCCGCGCCGGCGATCAATGGCCGCAGCGCGGAGACCTGCGCGATCCGTGAAATCTTGTGACCGAGGTGCAAATCGGATAGAATCCGGACCGGTTCATTCATCGCTCACCCGGCGCTGCCGCACCGCCTCGAACAAACACACCCCGGTGGCCACCGAGACGTTGAGGCATTCCACTTTGCCGGCCATCGGGATGCGGGCGAGGAAATCGCAGTTCTCCTCGGTCAGGCGGCGCATGCCTTTTTCCTCAGCGCCTAACACCAGCGCAAGCGGCCCCTTGAGATCGAGCTCGTAAATCGACTTGGACGCCGCGTGATCCGACGTGCCGACCAGCCACAACCCGGCTGCTTTGAGTTTTTCCATCGTCCGCGCGAGATTGGTCACTTGGGCGAATGGCACATGGTCCGCCGCGCCCACAGAGACGCGCCGCACGGTCTCGGTGATCCCCACCGCCTTGTCCTTCGGGGCCACCACCGCATGCACGCCCGCCGCATCCGCCGTGCGCAGAATCGCCCCAAGATTGTGGGGGTCTTGCACGCAATCCAGGATCAAAATGAACGGCACCGCCTGCTGCGCGACGATGCCCATCAGATCGTCCTCATCGAGCGAGGGAGTGATCGTTTCCACCGCTGGGGCGTGGCGGTTTTCGCGCGCTTGTTTGCTTTGCAAGCCATGCGGAGGGGAGAAGCGGGGTTTCA